>JABFSM010000128.1 GCA_013140635.1 Gemmatimonadales bacterium | reverse complement strand
GGGGGCTCCGCCGGCGGGGGCGGGCTGCTGGGCGATGGCCGCGGCCGGCGCCATCGCGAGCATCGAAAAGACGAGAGATCGCACGCGCTTTACTCCTGCCTGGGGTGTAACTGCGGGGGTGATGGCGTATCTGCTCAACCGACGCGAACGGCGACGGCGCGGTTTCAGCCCTATTATTCTACTCGAAATGTTCCCTTACAAGGACGAAAACCCAACCCTGACGACCCCGATCGTGACGGTGACCCTCATCGTCGCGAACATCCTGGCCTGGGTACTGGTCCAGGGGGCCGGCAGCGACCCCGCCCTTCAGCTCTCGGTTTGCAGGCTGGGGTTCATCCCGGGATATCTCTTCGGCCATATCCCCGCCGGCGCCGACATTCAGCTCGGCTACGAGGAAGTGTGCACCGTCGGGGCTTTTCCCGCTTGGTTTACTGTCCTCAGTTCGATGTTCCTGCACGGAGGATGGTTGCACTTGATCGGCAACGTCTGGTTCCTCTGGGTCTTCGGGAACAACGTCGAGGATTCGATGGGGCGGGTGCGCTTCTTGACCTTCTACCTTCTGACCGGCGCCGTGGCGGCGGCGGCGCAGGCGTTCGTGAGCCCCGGCAGCGCCATTCCGATGGTCGGCGCCTCGGGGGCGATTAGCGGAGTCATGGGCGGCTATATCGTGCTGTACCCCAGGGTCAGAGTGCATCTGCTGATCTTCCTCGGCATCTTCATCACCACGATCACCGTTCCCGCCTATCTGATGCTCCTCTATTGGGTCTTCCTGCAATTCATCGGTCTGGTGCCGGCGTTGGGGAGGGAGGCGGGGGGCGTCGCCTTCATGGCGCATTTGGGTGGCTTCATCGGGGGAATGGTGCTGGTGCTCTTCTTTCGGAGCCGGAGGCTGGTCGCTCTTCGGCTGGCGCATAACCTGCCGGGGTAGGGGGCTTTGGTGCGTCATTGCGAGGCCCGAAGGGTCGAAGCGATCTGTGAGATTGCTTCGGCCCTTCGGGCCTCGCAATGACGTAGTGGGAGGCCCTGCAATGACTTAGTGCAGCGTCCGATCGACGTACTCCGAGACCGCCAAGAACTTGGGGTCCGGATACCAGACGAACACCACCGCCCCTCCTTCGAGCAGCCGAATCAAGCGCCGAGCGCTCGCCACCGGCACTGCGGGGCACCCCTCCGACCGCCCCAGATTCCCCGCCGCGGCGCGCACGGCGTTTACGTTAGGTGTTCCATGAATCACGATGCCCCGGACCAGGGCCCGGTCGTTGACCCCCGGTTCGAGGCCCTTGAGCCGAAGCGAAAAGCCCCGGATGCCGGAATAGGTATTGAGCGTGATGAAGGTGCCGAGACTCGACTGGTTGCTGCCGTGGCGATTGGAAAAGCCGGTGGCCCACGTTCCTCCAGAGCCATATCCGTGGGCCACGAACTCGTTCATCAGGACGTCGTTGGTCCGGAGGTCGACCACCCAGAGGCGGCGCGCGCTTGAAGGAAGGGAATAGTCGATCACCGCGAGCACCGGATTCGACGTGAGACCGTCTTGGGTGGCGCGGGTGTGCGCGGTGCGGGCATGCACCCACGCCTCCGTCGTCATTCCCTCGGGAGCCGGGGGGATATCGGCCGGCCAGGCGTCGAGCTGAGCCCTGGGCGGGGCGCAGGCCGAAGCCGAAATGGCAACCGAGAGGGCGAGGAGAGGGGCGAGCATCCGCATGCGGCAAGACAAAGCAAGCGACGTGCCGCCGGCTCCGCGCAATCCGCTGCAGGCGGGATCGCCAGGACTACGGCACCGCTTTCGGTGCCCGGGGAATCCTCTCCGCCCGATTGGCCGCATGCCAGGCAAATGAAGCCAGAAGGATGGCGTTCTGACGGAGATCCTCCACCTTGACCCGGTCGGCAAAGTCCATGTTGGTGTGATGCTCGCGGGTGTCGTAGTCGACGTAGTCCTGCAGGGAGTTGAACGCCGGTACCCCAAGCTCGGTGAAAGCCAGGTGATCGGTATTGCCAATCCTGGCCAGGACGTTCCGGCGGGCGCCGAGCTCCTTGAATGGCTCGAGCCAGGCGTCGAAGAGCGGCTTTAGGTCGGCCCGTTCCTGCAGATACCACCCGAAGATCGGCCCGCTTCCTGGATCGCTGTTGAAGTAAACCGAGAGTTTCTCCCGCGCGGCGGCATTCGCCTCGCCGCCGTAATGCCGCGCCGCGTACGCGCGCGAGCCGAGCAGGCCCTCCTCCTCGCCGCCCCAGAGCGCCATTCGAATCGTCCGCTTCGGCTTCGCGCCGACCACCTGGAGAATCCGCATTGCCTCGATGAGGGAGGCCGAAGCGTCGGCATTGTCGGTGGCGCCCGTGGCCGAGTGCCACGAATCGAGATGCGCGCCGAGGAGGACCACCTCGCCTCCCACCACCGGATCGGTGCCCGGAATCTCGGCGATGACGTTGTAGCCGTTGGTATCGGCGGTGTAGGATCGGGCATCCACCCGCACCCGAAGCTTGACCGGCGCCCCCGCGGCCATCGCGTTGACGATCATGTTGTAATGCTCCGCCACCAGGATGATCGACGGGGCGGCGTCCTGGGGCGTGGCCCGGTTGCCGAGTACGAAGGAAGTGCCGTGCTGGCCCTGGGTGGGGCGAAGGACGACCCCCGCGCCCAACTCCCGCATCATGCTCCGCAGGGCGCCGGTCCCCAACGGCCCCTTCGGGTTCAGGAAAGCCGGCGCCCCGATCGGCACCGGGGTATCCGAGAGACTCGGTTCCTGCCGATCCCTAGTGATGAACTCGCTCTGGGGCTGAGTGGCGAGGACAATCGCTCCCCTGAGCCTTGCGGCCTGGGCGCGGACGGCGGTCGAATCGGTGAGTCCCCCGATGTAGACGGGGGTTCCGAGGAGCTCCCCTTTGGTGGACGGGCTCCACGCTTCAGGGTATCCGGTCAGAGGGAAGTACCAGGGTTCGACCATTTCGAGCACCAGCTTGTCGAGCCCCCAACCCCGCCCGAATGGCCAACTCTCCTGGTGGACCGCGGAGAGGCCATACCCCTTGAGGGTTGCCTCGCTCCAGTCGGCGGCCCGTTTGTAGGCCGGCGTACCGGTGAGCCTGGGGCCGAACACATTGGTGAGCTGGTTGAAGGTGCGGTCCACCTGCGATCGAGAGAGTCCTTCCTCTCTGATCCGCGCGATCATGGCGTGGTCGACCGGTTCCTGGGCGGATGCGGACGGTACCGCCGCGAGCGACGCGATGGCGAGAGCATGGCGAAATTTGAGCATGGTTCGAATTCTCGCCGAAACTTGCCTTCGGGTCCAGTCGTAGCGAGAATCTCCTAAGACCCCCACCAACGAGGAACCGTGCGCACGATCGCTTTGCTTATCGCCGGATCAATCGCGGCCACCGCCGTGCAGGCTCAGGACGCCGACCGCAGTGTCAAGGATGGCGGAATCAAGGTTGCCGGCTGGAAGGGCCGGATCGACCGGAGGGCCCAGACCCAGGGGAAGACGATTGCCGACTCGAAGTTCCTGTCCGAGGGGGGCAATCTCCGTCTTTCGGTTGGCCCCGCGGCGTACTACTGGAACGACGCCAACAGCGCCACCGGCGACTACCAGGTCAAGGCGTCGTTCAAAGAACACAAGATGGCGGCGACGCATCCCCATTCGTACGGCATCTTCATCGGCGGAGCCAATCTCGAAGGCGAAGAGAACCTGATGTACTGCATTGCCTACGGGAATGGGACCTACTCGATCAAGACCTTCAACGGCGCCAAAGTCTCGACCCAAGTCGACCGGGCGGCGAGTGATGTCCTCCATAAGGCCGATGCGAACGGCGAGTCAACCAACGAAATTGGCTGGAGGGTTGCGGGCGGGAAGGTGTCCTGCGTGATCAACGGCACCGCCGTGAAGACGTTCGACAAGGCGGAAGTCGTGGGGGCCGACAAGCTGGCCTCGACGGACGGCGCCTACGGCATCCGGGTGAGTCACAACCTCGAGCTTACCGTGAGCGGGCTGGCGAAGTCAAAGCCCTGAGCGGTCCAGCATGAGGACCGTCTGGAGCAGGACGTTGGCTCCGTTGGTGATGTCTCCGGGCCGGGTGAGTTCGTTCGGCGAGTGGCTCACCCCGCCCACACTGGGCACGAAAATCATGCCGATCGGCGCGATCCGGGCAATTTCCTGGGCGTCGTGACCCGCGCCGCTCGGCATGAGCAGAGTCGTTAGACCAAGCGACTCGGCGCTCTGCGCAATCCTTCGCCGGAGCCGCGGGTCGGTCGGTGCCGGCTCGTTGGTGCTGGTGGCCCGCATCGCGAAAGTCGTCCCCGTTTCCGCGGCAATCTGCTTTCCCAGCGCTTCGAACCGCTTCGTAAACCGGACCAGCGTCTCCGCTTTGAGATCGCGGAGGTCCACCGTGAGGGTAACCTCGCCGGGGACGATGTTGACGGTGCCCGGAGAGACGGTGAGGCGCCCGACCGTCGCGACCTGCCGCCCCGGTACCGAACGGACCGCTTGGTTTACCGCCACCGTAAACTTGGCCGCGGCCAGCATCGCATCCTTCCGCTGATTCATCGGGGTAGTGCCGGCGTGGTTCGCGAAACCGGTGAAGGTGACCTCGAACCACCTGAGCCCCACGATGCCCTCGACGATGCCGATATTCACGCCGGTCCGGTCGAGGATTCCACCCTGTTCGATGTGCAGTTCGAGATAGCAGAGAAAGTCCCCTGCCTTACGTCTGGCGGCGGCCAGCCCGGCAAGGCTACCGCCGATGCGCCCGATCCCGTCCCGCACCGAAATCCCCGACCGCATCACTCGGTCGAGGTCGGAGTCTGTCGGTGGCTGCACCATCAGCTTGCTCCCGACGGTGCCTCCCTCCTCGTTCTGGAAGATCACCACTTCGAGAGAGTGCCGGAGCATGACCATGGACTCGGCGAGGGTCTGGGCAATCTCGATTGCACCCATCGACCCCACATCGCCGTCGTAGTTGCCGCCGTTGGTGACCGAATCGATGTGGGAGCCGATGAGGATCGAAGGGAGCGAGGGTTCTCGCCCTTCGCGCCGGCCCACGATGTTACCGATGGCGTCGATCCGCGGGTCGAGCCCCGCGGCTCGCATCAGCTCCGCCGCGTACTTGCGGCCGACGAGATCGGCCTCCGAGTAGGCCACCCGGTTGGTGCCGCCAGGGCTCTTGCCGAAGGCGCTGAGCTCGGCGAGGTGACGGTTCAGGCGGTCGCCGTTGACCTGCGGCGGGTGTCGCCGGGCAATGCCGCCGAACTCCGGAAGCTCCGGGACGGCGCCAAACGCGGCCAGGCCAGCGAGGAACTCTCTGCGACGCATGGGGGAGAAGATGCGGGCGGGGTGCTGACTCCGCCAGCGGTGCGTAGATTCCTCTATTCCCGCGCCCCTGGACAGCGTGATGGCACCTATGCGACCGCTCTATGTCGCCCGGACGATGGTTCCGCGATGACCGATCGCTCAAGGACCCAGATCGACCGCCTGGGTGAGCGGATCAAGCACGGACAGTTCTCCGATGACGACCTCCGCGCGCTCGATGAATACCGGAAGTCGTTCGGGCAGGCCTATGAGTATGTCATCGAGCTCATGCGGACCAAACTGGTGCTGGAGCCGACTGGGCGACCGGCCAAGTCCACGTCCTCGATTATCGACAAGCTCCTTCGGGAAACCATCAGGCTGAGCCAGATGCAGGACATCGCCGGATGCCGGGTGATCGTTGCCGATACTATCGTCCAAGATGAGATGGTTAAACGACTTACGGCCGTGCTTTCTGCATCTACGGTTCTTGATCGTCGAGTGAAGCCGAGCCATGGGTACCGGGCTGTACATGTTGTGGTTGCGGCCGATGACAAGCCGATTGAGATTCAAGTGCGGACGTCACTGCAGCACCTCTGGGCTGAGTTGTCGGAGAAGCTGTCCGATGCGTTCGACGCCTCGATCAAGTATGGTGGCGGGCAGGAAGAGATCAGGTCGAAGCTGATGCGAATGTCGCGACTGGTTAGCGACGTGGAGGGGACTGAGCGAGCGCTCGAACCTCTTCATGACCACCCGCTCAAGGCAGAGCAAGACAGGATCAAGCGTGAGGTATCTACGTTCCTTCAAGACATGATCAAGCAGGCTATTGACCCCGAACGGACCCAGGATGCTATTCCTGATTGAGTACGATCGTACTAGTGGTGAGCTCATCTCCCTCCGAAGCTTTCGGAACTCCGATCGCAATGCGGCCGAGCGAGAGCGCCTGACGTTGGAACTCGACCTCAATCGACGGCAGGTCAAGCGCGAGGTCGTCCTACTCGAAGCGCGGACTGAGAAGGCTCTTCGCCTCACCCACCGCCGCTACTTCGAGACGCTCACCGAGCTCTCGAAAACCAAGATCGCCTGAACGCCATGAACACCCGCGAGGCACGAGCCGGATCTGCCAGCTCCGCCGCCCGCCGCGGCCAAAGCATCGGCTCGTTTCCGGTTCCTTCCCCGCACGCCGAGCTGCCGAGAAACCCCGGCATGCCACTCGACCTCGGTTGGGTGCGCGATATCCGCGTCAACCGCAGCGCCGTCGAACGTCGCGCCGCGACGATTCCGACCCGCCGTTCGGTCAAGATGGAGTGGCAAGCGGGGTGGTTGCTGCGGGCCATCACCTTGATGGACCTCACGACGCTCTCCGGCGACGACACCCCCGGGCGGGTTCTCCGCCTGTGCGCCAAGGCTCGGTACCCCGTCAGGCACGATCTCCTCGACGCGCTCGGCGTCGGCGACCTCCGCCTCACGGTTGCCGCGGTCTGCGTCTACCATGCGTTCGTCGAGACGGCGGTCAAGGCGCTGGCCGGGAGCGGCATGCCGGTCGCCGCGGTCTCCACCGGCTTTCCCGCCGGCCTCACGCCGATGCCGCTCAAGATCGCCGAAATCGAAGCGTCGGTTGCGGCGGGGGCTCGGGAAATCGACATCGTGATCACCCGGGCGCACGTGCTCACCGGAAACTGGGGCGCGCTCTACGACGAAGTGAAGGCGTTCCGCGCCGCATGCGGCCCGGCGCATCTCAAGGCCATTCTCGCGACCGGCGAGCTCGGCACCCTGCGTGACGTGGCGCGCGCCAGCATCGTGGCCATGATGGCCGGCGCCGATTTCATCAAGACCTCGACCGGCAAAGAGAGCGTCAACGCCACCCTCCCGTTCGGCCTCGTTATGGCGCGGCAAATCCGGGAGTATCGCGAGCGCACCGGTTTCCTGGTCGGACTCAAGCCCGCCGGCGGGATTCGTACCGCCAAACAGTCGCTCGACTGGCTGGCGATGATCAAGGAAGAACTGGGCGACCGCTGGCTCCGGCCCGACCTCTTCCGCTTCGGCGCCAGCGCGCTCCTGACCGACATCGAGCGGCAACTCGAGCATCACGCCACCGGCCGGTATTCGGCGGCGCACCGCCACCCCATGGCCTGACGATGACCTCGATTCGCGACGCCTTCGAAACGATGGCATGGGGCCCGGCGCCCGAATCCGCCGCCACCGCGGAGGCGTGGCTCGGGCAGCACGGCAAGGCGTTCGGCCATTACATCGGCGGCGCCTGGATGCCACCCGGCGGTGGCGAGCGCTTTGCCACCGTCAACCCCGCCACCGGGGCGGAACTCGCCCGGGTGGGGCAGGGCAGCGGCGCCGATGTGGACGCCGCGGTGGCGGCGGCCCGCCAGGCGCAGCCGGGCTGGCAGGCGTTAGGCGGGCACGGACGCGCCCGCTGGCTCTACGCGCTGGCGCGCGAGGTGCAGCGGAACAGCCGGCTCTTCGCGGTGGTGGAAAGCCTGGACAACGGGAAGCCGATTCGCGAATCGCGCGACATCGATATCCCCCTGGTGGCCCGGCATTTCTACCACCACGCCGGATGGGCGGAGCTCATGGAGACGGAGCTCGCCGGCTACCAACCGGTCGGCGTGGTCGGGCAGATCATCCCCTGGAACTTCCCGCTCCTCATGCTGGCATGGAAGATCGCCCCGGCCCTGGCTATGGGGAACACGGTGGTCCTGAAGCCCGCCGAGTTCACCTCGCTTACGGGGCTGCTCTTCGCGGATCTCTGCCACGCGATCGGGCTGCCGCCGGGGGTCGTGAACATCATTACGGGCGACGGAAAGACCGGCGCCGCCCTGGTGGATCACCCTGGCGTCGACAAGATCGCCTTTACCGGCTCCACCGACGTCGGGCGAATCATTCGGATCGCCACCGCGGGGAGCGGCAAGAAGCTCTCGCTGGAACTGGGCGGGAAGTCGCCGTTCATCGTCTTCGAAGATGCCGACCTCGACAGCGTGGTCGAGGGAGTGGTCGACGCGATCTGGTTCAACCAGGGGCAGGTGTGCTGCGCCGGCTCGCGCATCTTGGTGCAAGAGAGCCTCGCCACCCGCCTTACCGAGAAGCTCCGCGCCCGGATGGAGACGCTCCGGGTCGGGAATCCGCTCGACAAGGCGGTGGATATCGGCGCGATCGTGGCGCCGGTACAGCTCGAAAAAATCGCCGGCCTCGTTCAGCAGGGGATCGACGAGGGGGCCACCTGCTGGCAGCCGAGTTGGGCCGTGCCGACGGAGGGGCTCTTCTATCCGCCGACGCTCTTTACGGATGTCACGCCGGCGGCGACGATCGCGCAGGTCGAGATCTTCGGGCCGGTGGTGGTGCTGATGACCTTCCGGACGCCGGTGGAGGCGGTCGAGATCGCCAACAATACCCGTTATGGACTGGCTGCGAGTGTGTGGAGCGACAACCTCAACACGGCGCTCGACGTGGCCCCGGCGCTCAAGGCGGGGACGGTCTGGGTCAACTGCACTAACATGTTCGATGCGGCGAGCGGCTTCGGCGGGTACCGGGAGTCGGGATACGGACGGGAGGGCGGGAAAGAGGGGTTGTGGGAATACGTGAGGTCGGTAGGTCGGAAGGTCGGTAAGTCGGTAGAAG
>JABFSM010000153.1 GCA_013140635.1 Gemmatimonadales bacterium | reverse complement strand
CCTCCCGGGGTACTCATTAAACAGGTCGGCGAGGGGCATGACCTGCCCGCCGGCGTGGCGGTCGGCATCGTCCCGACGGTCAAGGTCACCGACGCCGCCAACAATGCCCTGTCGGGTGTCGCCGTGACCTTTGCGGTGGCCTCCGGCGGCGGGAGCATCACCGGTGGAGCCGCGACCACCAACGCCACCGGTGTGGCGTCGGTTGGAAGCTGGACCCTCGGCACCGTTCCGGGAACCAACACACTCACCGCTTCGATAGCCGGAACCGGAATCACCGGTAATCCCGCCACTTTCACGGTGACCTCGGCGGCAGGTCCGCCAAAGACGCTCACGAAAGAGGCCGGCGACAACCAGAACGGCACCACGGGAACCGCGGTTGCCATTGCGCCTTCCGTGAAGGTCGTCGACCAGTTCGGCAATCCGGTGTTCGGGGCCACCGTCACCTTTGCCGTCGCCTCCGGCGGCGGTGCGGTTACCGGGGCAACTCCCGCCACCAACATCACCGGTGTCGCCACGGTTGGAAGTTGGACCCTTGGCCCCGCGGCGGGGGCCAATACCCTTACGGCGACGGTCACCGGCGCCGGCGTTACCGGAAACCCCGGCACCTTTACGGCGACAAGTCAGCCGAGCGCGTTCAATCCCCTGGCCAACACCAATCTGAGCGGAACCCAGAGTTTTGCCTCGGTGAATATCCCCGCCGGCGTCACGGTGACGATGACCGGCGACCTGGTGCTCAACGTGGCGGGCAACACCACGATTGCGGGCAACCTGGTCGGCGATTGCGTCAACCTCACCATCAATGGCGAGGGTGCTCTGACGGTCTCCGGCAACCTCAACAACGGCTGCGCCGGAGCAATTCCCGGAACGGGACTCCCCTCCATGACGCTGGTGGGGAAGGGTGGCTGGACCCTCAACGGACCGGGAGGGTGGACCGCCGCCGGCAACGTTACCGTCACGAACGACCCGGCCTTGACCGATGCCAGCTTTGCTCCCGGCGCCTTCGGCTCGCCGGGGTCGCTTCGGGTGAAGGTGCCGTTTGCCTCGGTCGGTGAGCCTTGCATTACCAACAACTACACCGGCGTTGCCAATCCGGCCACGATGCCCGCCGGTGCCGACCAGCGCTTCGGCGGAAATGGTGTGAGCGGATCGACTTGGACCCTTCGCTGCAAGGGTGGCTCCAGCATCGTCATCCAGGGCACCCTCAATCTGACCGGGCAGAACGCCGGTCGCGGCGGGAACGGTAACCACACCGATCCGACGGCCAGCTCCTCGAGCGGCGGAAATGGCGGCGTTGGAGGGATGGTCAAGATCCAGGCGATCGATGACATCGTAATCGGTGGCGGCACTATCAAGACTGGAAATGGCGGCGCCGGAGGACATTCCAACGCCACCGGCACCGGCGGTGGAGGTAATGTCGGTGCCAGCGCGGCCGCCACCGGCGGCCATGGCGGGGCGCCGGGGCTCTTTTCTGCCACGGCAAAGAATGGATCGATCACTATCAACGGCTCTCTTACCCTCCAGATCGGGGAGGCAGGCGCCGGCGGGGCGGCTACAGCTCTAGCGGGCGATGGCCACGATGCCGAGCCATGTCCGGCGGCGGCCGGCGGGCCGGCTACCGCTACCGCCGGCAATGGCGGTAGCACACCGGACAAGATCTTCCAGGCCGGCGGCGCGGTTGCCGGGTTGGGGAACGTCACGGTAACAGGCGGAGCGGCGGGCCACGCCGGCAACGCGTCGGCGACCGCCGGCAAGGGTGGGAAGGGTGCCAAGCCGTGCAAGAATGGAGGCGCCGGCGGAGACCCGGAGGCGAAGGGTGGCAAGGGTGGCGACGCCGATTTGCGGAATCAGAACAACGTGAAGATCGCCAACGGCGCCAATGGTGGGAGTATGACGGTGGTGAACGGCCGAGGTGGCAAGGGGTGGGATGATTGCGTGGCGCCGTTCGAGGCCGGCGGCAACGGCGGCATTGGCGGAACCACGAGAGGATTCAACGGTGCCTTTGGAGCCGGCTTGGCAAACGGCATCGCCGGTGCGGCCACCTTCAACGTCGTCTCCAACGGTGGTGATGGAGGAAACGGGTCGCCGCCGGGCACTGGCGGCGCCGCTGGAGGCTTGGCTGCGGTCGTCACCGTGGCGGCGAACACGATCCAGCCCTCCTTCGTGCCTGGCCTTCCCGGCAACGGCTGCGTCGTGCCGCCGGCGCAAGTCCAAATCAACTTGACGAGCAGCAATCCTCCCCTCAATCCCGGCGTGGTCGCTCCCGGGACCTACGTTGTCCAGCTTCAGGATGCGGCAACCCAGGCCGTCGTGGGCACCATCAACCTCATTGCGCAGGGTCCGGCGGGGAACACCTTCTACGGCAACAATACCCCAAGCGGGCCTCGCCTCGGATGGACGGGTTCGTTAGGCTCGTGGGTCATCGACCTGGCGAGCGCTATCGTGAACGGCGCCCCTTACACGTTCACCTCGTGGCAGGAATGCGTCGTGAATACCACGGTCGATGCCTCCAATCCCGTCCTCATCGAGGAACTCGATCAGAGCGATGTGGTTGTGGCCACCACCAAGGTCACCTCCTTGACCCCCTGCGCGGACATTCCACTGACCAAGGGGACTAAGAAGATCCGCAATTCGAAGTCGGGGAAGGGCTCCAGCGCGGACAAGAAGGACATGAAGGGAAAGGGGAGCTGAGCGCGGCCGAAGGGTGACGGGGCGCGGCGCTATTTCCCGGCGCCCGCCCCCCACACCGCCGCGAGCTGTTCCCCCAAGCGGCGAGTGAACTCGGCCTGACGGGATTGAATGAACTGCTGGCCTATAGATCCGCCCCCGGTTGCCACTCGCGCTTGCACTACCGCGAGCTTGCGGCCGAGGGCGGTCTGCTGAAAGCGGTTTATCTCCTCCAATTCTTCCTGGTCGAATCCATTCAGGTACAGCGGGAGGAGCACCTCCTCCCAAGCCTGGCGCGGATAGACCTCCGTAAAGACGTTGCGAATGGCGGTCTCGAGTTGCTGCGTTTGCGCGACCGTGAATTGGCGGCCGCTTCCTTCAATGCGACTCTTCGCCGCCCCGAACGCCGACGCGATTGCCTGTTCCAGCAGCGCCTCAAAGGCGCCGCCGTCGAGCGCCTGATGCACCGCCGTCTTGGCCAAGTCCCGCGGTCCGATCTCTCCTTGGGTGTTGGAGGCGGAGGGGCCGCAGGCCGCGATGATGACGATACTCGCGAGCGGTAGAAGGGTCCGTTGGGTGCGTCGCATGGTCATTTCCGGGGGTTGGCTGGTGGAGCGGCGGCCGGGTCCACCAGGCTCGCGAGAATCTGTGCTATGACGTCCGCAGAGTCGCGAGGGGCTAGCGCACCGTAGCGTTCCTGCCAGGCTTTGGCTGTTTCGCGGCGATTCATCATGACGGCGGATACGACGGCGCCATCGAGCAGGTCCTGGATCGGGATCCATTCCGACAAGTCTACGCGGTAGCCTCCGAGCCGCTCCGCATACTCGAGCGCTTCGGCGGAGCGCCACCCTTGTGTGGCGTGGCGAAACCGAATGAGATCCTGCACGATATTCGGCGCCTGATGGCGGCGTGCGAACTCCGTAGCGTCTTGGAAGAAGCCTTCATCGATCCAGCCCGCCGTCCCGGCGTGGCGGAACCGTGCCCTCGAAAGAAACTCCGCGACCCAGCTTCGCCAGTCGGAAGGGGGTTGTCGATCGAGCAGCCCACTCTGCCAGCGCCGCCATTCGTACTGAACCCTGGCGAGGGCCGGCGTGGGCGCCGAGTCGGTGGCCGGAGCGCTCTGCCAGGTTTGGGTTAGACGCTCCACCGAGCGCCGGATTCCGGCGAAGGTCATTGCGCGGGCTGGCGTCGGCTCCGCGGGGCGATTCATCAATTGCCGAGCGTAGTTGAACCAGCGATCGCCAAGCTGAAGGAGGGCGTCGGCGTTTGCTCCCCCGAAACGTCGGCGTTCCGCCTCGAGATCCAACCGGGGATGGAAATCGGAGTTGGGGCGGCCGGCTCGTTGTGCCGCCCCGCGCAGCAACCCCCGATCGGCCAGGAAGGTGGCCTCCAATTCCGCGGCGCCGAGGGGAACGACACCGCACAGATCGGCTTGAAGGAGCGGGAGCGTCGACACCTGTTCCCAATTTGGGCGGCGAAGCCGGCCGGACGGTGTGGCCACGATGAGGATATCGTTCGTGCCGGCCTGGTGGACTTGCCAATCGGCGAAGGCGGCGTCGAGGGCCGCGAGCACCCGAAGCACCGAGCCATCGTCGAGCTCGTAGGTCTGGAGCCACTGTGCAAAGATGCCGTCAGGCGTGAGTTGGGCCGCGACTCGGCGGTAGAATTCTTCGGTGAAGAGCGACGCGACGCCGCTCACCCATGGATTGGACGGTTCCGACACGATCACGCCGTATCGACGGCCGCTTCCGGCAAGCACCGTGCGCGCGTCGCCTATGACGATGCGCGACCGCGAATCGTGAAATGCTCGCCGGTTCGCCGCCGCGAATCGGCGGGCGCCGTCGACCATTCGAGGTTCGATCTCGATGGTTGTGACGGCCTTGACGGCTGGGCTGGCGAGAAGTGCGTGCGTCGAAACGCCGGAGCCGATGCCGATGACGGCCGCGTCCTCCGCGCCGGCCAGGAACCCCAGGGGGAGCACCCCGGTCAGCAGCTGGGTGATCTCGTCGTTCTCGATCTGGCGGAGAGGGTTCTTCGGGTCGCAACGCCGTTGCGCCCCCTCCGAGAGCGACGCGTCGACTTTGCCGTTGGTGCTCAACGCCAGAAAGCCGTCGCGGCCGCGGGTCACCGCCACGGTCGCCGTCCGCCCGTCGGCGTAGTAGTCGAGGTGTTGTTCGCCGACCGTCTTGAGGGACTCCCCGCGATACACGCCGCTCACGAGGAGTCGCCGATCGACCGCGACGGCGAGCGGAATGAGGACTGCGCCGGCGGCGGCGAGCGGAAATGCGAATCTCCGGAGCCGACGCCCCCCGGCGGCGGCAAGAATCAGGGCGCCGACCCCGATGTCCACCAGGCCGGCGAACACCAGCAGCCCCTTGAGGCCGAGCAGCGGGAGGAGGAGGAGGGCGGCGACGATCGCCCCGAGGATCGAGCCAAGCGTGTTGATGGCGTAGACCTGGCCGATCGCCGCTTCCGACCGTCGGCGTGCCAGCAGAAGCCGCGTGATCAGCGGCAGCGTCATGCCGGCGCAGAACGTCGCGGGAAGCATCACGGCAAGGCAGAAAGCATAACGGGCGACCGTGAAGAGCACGTAGCCCGGGTCGCTAGCGGTCAGTGCTCGGTGAAGCCACGCCATCCAGGAAAACGACGCGACGTACAGCGGCAGTGTCGCCACCGCCAAGACCCCCATGGCCATCTGAATCGTGGCCAGGGCCGCGAGCGGGTCGCGGAGCCGGTCGGCTCGGGCGCGGATCCAGAAGGCGCCGAGGGCCAAACCGAGGATGAACGCCGACAGCATGAGCTCGAAGGCATGCGTCGCGCTTCCGAGCACCAGCGACAGCATCCGAATCCAATCGATCTCATAGCAGAACGAGGCCACCGCAGTGAAAAAGGCGGCGGCCAGAAGGGCCCGGTCCAGTGACGCGGGTGGCGTGCCTGCCGGTTCCGGTATTCTGCTATTGGCGGCGAGCCCTGCGGGGTTGGGGCCGAAGCGGTAGGAAAGAAGGAATGCCCCGGTGCCCGCGACGACGTTCAGCGTTCCGGCGGCGTAGAGCACGCCCGGCAAGCCGAAGAGCCCCACGAGCAGGAACCCCGCCACCAGGACGCCGAGCGCCGCGCCCAGCGAATTGACGAAGTAGAGCCATCCGAGGACTCTGCCCGGTTTCTCGGGGCATCGGCGCAGGATGGCCGAGCTCATCAGGGGGAAGGTGGCCCCGAGGAGAATGGACTGCGGCAGGATCAGCAGGCCGGCGAGCCCCCACTTGAGGAACGCCGACCCGGCGCCATTGGAGAGGGCGGGGAAGCCGTGGGAGTACGCCCAGTCGGTAA
Organism: Gemmatimonadales bacterium; assembly: GCA_013140635.1. GTDB lineage: Bacteria > Gemmatimonadota > Gemmatimonadetes > Gemmatimonadales > GWC2-71-9 > JABFSM01. The sequence continues at coordinate 2,921 of JABFSM010000153.1, read as the reverse complement.
CCGTAACGAAGAGCGGGTGAAAGGCGAGGGCGAGCACTCCGACCACGACTTCGATGCTCGCATATGCGCGCAGCGGATTGCGGACTCGGTCGGCCCGCCGAGTGACCAGCAGGGCGCCGAGGGACATCCCGCCGAGGAAGATGACCAGCACCAAGACCTGGGCGTGTGCCTCGTGCCCGACGAACAAGCCGAGATACCGCGCCCAGACCGACTCGTACATCAGGCCGGCGGCGCCCGAGAGGAAGAACAAGAAGTAGAGGAGGGGGTTCATGGATCGGCGTCTAGCTTATCGCCAAAACGGCGGTGGGACCATGGCGCTGAATGGTCCCCCTCTATTTGTTCCCCTCGGCGAAGGTCACTAGATTCAGGCGGCGCTCCAAGTAGAGTACTGTCACGGAGATACGATGCCGATCCAGATCCGTCCATCGCGCTTCCGAGACGCCGGGCTCAGACCCATTGCGGAGAAGGTCTTAGCCGGCCGGCGGCTCGGTGTCGAGGATGGGCTCGCGCTCTACGGCACGCACGATATCTTGAGCCTCGGGGAGCTTGCCGCCTTCGCCAATGAGCGATTGAATGGCGACCGGGTCTTCTTTTCGGCCAATCAGCACATCAATCCGACCAACGTCTGTATCCTCCGCAATACCTGCGTGTTCTGTTCCTTCGCGCGGATGCCGAAGGAAGAGGGGGCCTATACCCGGTCTCTCGAAGAGGTCTATCACGAGGCGGAACAGGCGCGCCATGGCCCGACGCGAGAGTTTCACATCGTCGGGGGGCTCCACCCCAAGCTTCGGCTGTCGTACTACACCGACATGCTGGAAGGGCTGAAGGAGCGCTTCCCGCATATCCACATCAAGGCCCTGACGGCGGTAGAGATCGCCCACTTGGCCCGAATCGAGAAGATATCGGAGCGCGAGGTCTTGGTGAGGCTGCGAGACGCCGGCCTCACCAGTATGCCGGGTGGGGGCGCGGAGGTATTCAGCACGGCGGTTCGGGCCACGATCGCCGAACGGAAGCTGACCGGCGACGAGTGGATCAGGGTGCACCGGACGGCCCACGAACTCGGCATTCCGACCAACTGCACCATGCTCTACGGGCATGTCGAGACCGCCGCGGACCGGATCGAGCACCTAACGATGCTCCGTGCTCTTCAGGACGAGACGGGCGGGTTTCTCACCTACATCCCGCTGGCCTATCACACCGAGAACAACGAGCTCGCCGAAGACCTCGGCCGCGTCGGTTCGGCCACGACGGGGTACGAGGATCTCAAGAACATCGCCATCGGCCGGCTCTTTCTCGACAACATCCCCCACATCAAGACCCACTGGCCGATGGTGACGCCGTTCATGTCCCAGGTGGTGCTCGACTTCGGTTGCGATGACGTCGAAGGAACCGTGGTGTACGAGCGCATCTACCATGAGGCGGGGGCCAAGACGCAGATGCACATGCCCTACGGCGGGCTGGTGCAGCTCATTCGCGGGGCGGGCAAGCGACCGGTCGAACGGGACAGCCTGTATCGCCCGGTGCGCGAGAGCTTCGACGACCTGCCGGTCCTCACCACCGGTCCCGGCGCGTCACTCCCGGTGGTTCACGCCGCATGAGGACCCTTCGGCTCGGGCGGATTCCCTGGATCAACTGCTATCCGGTCTACACCGCGATCGACCGGGGGATCGTCTCCGCCGACGCGCAGTTGGTAACCGGTACGGCCGCCGACCTCAACGATCTGCTCGCGGCGGGGGAGCTCGACGTGTCGGTCGTGTCGGCGGTCGAGTACGCGCGGAATGCCGCCGCCTATCATCTCCTTCCCGACTTGGCGATTACCTCCGACGGACCGGTGCACAGCGTCATGCTGTTCAGCCGGCGCCCGATCCATGCGCTCGACGGCGCGACGGTGTTGCGCACCGCGTCGTCCCGCACGTCGATTCTGTTGCTCGAACTTCTCTGTAAACACCGCTGGCAGGTGAAGCCGAAGTTTGCCACCGTTCGCGCCGAGTCGAGTGACCTCGATTCGCTGCAGGGGTTTCCGCATGAGGCGGTCCTGGTCATCGGCGATGCCGCCCTCGTGCTCGCTGCAGAAGCCAAGTACCCGTATGCCGCCGACCTGGGGAGCGCTTGGAAGGACTGGACCGGGTTGCCGTTCGTCTTTGCCGTCTGGGCGGCGCGGCGCGAGGCCGACCACCGTGCCGTGCAGCGGCTGCACCAGTCGTTGCTGGCGAGCCGCACCTGGGGGCTTGACCATCTCGACGATCTGGCCGATCTGGCGGCCGCCACGACCGGAATCGGGCGCCAGGTCTGCCGCGACTACTTGGCCGACCTCGACTACGCGCTCAGCTACCGCCATCTGGCGGGATTGACCGATTTCTTCCGGCGCCTGGCCCAGGACGGGCTGGTGCCCGACGGGAGCCTGAGCTTCATCACGGCGGCGTAGATTGCTTCGGGCCAAAGGCCCTCGCAATGACCGCGGCCGTCATTGCGAGGCCGCGAAGCGGCCGAAGCAATCTCCTGCGGAGATACCGAATGACCGACATCATCGACCGAACCAGCGCCGAGTTCAGGGAGTACCTCGAACTCTATCAGCGCGCCCCGCTCCTGGAACTGGGCCGCCTAGCGGACGCCGAGCGGTATCGGCACCACCCCGACGAGGTGGTGACCTACATTGTCGACCGAAACATCAACTACACGAACGTCTGTGTGGCCGACTGCAAGTTCTGCGCGTTCTACCGCCGGCCGAAGCACACTGAGGGCTACGTTCTTCCCTTCGAAAAGATCGGAGAGAAGATCGACGAGTGTAAGGCGCTCGGCGGCGTCCAGATCCTGCTGCAGGGCGGGCACAACCCGTATATCCCGTTCGAGTGGTACCTCGAACTGATGCGGTATATCAAACGCAATCATCCGATCCATATCCACGGCTTTTCCCCCTCCGA
>JABFSM010000071.1 GCA_013140635.1 Gemmatimonadales bacterium | reverse complement strand
TGGGCGATCCACTTCAACACGGTGCTACTTGCAACCTTCGATGAACGGGACTACATCATTCGTGGGTGATCACCAAGTGTTACCCATGTTGCTGGACACTTGTGTTACCTATCTCCCCGGTTGCTCAACCAGAAATCATGACGCTGGGTGCTAAGATGGCCTCGGCTCCGCTGGTGGCTCCGGAAGCTCCCCGACTGCGCTGAACTTGCTCGCGGCGATTTCGGCCGCAAGATTCTGGAGATCTGGGAAGAGAGTTGATCTCCGAACGTCGAGAAGCTCCAATTCCCTTTGGATGCGCCCCTTGGCCGCAGCTGGGATCTCATACGAGGCAAGGAATTGCCCCGCCTTGTCGAAAGTCTCGAGCGGTCGCGCGGTGGCGTGAACAGTGAAGCGGGAGGACTGCGCCATCATGCGGATGTCCACTTCAGCCGGCAGAACAGCTACGACCTTGTCTTCAGGTGGCGCCGGCGTTGGGTTGAAGGCTTCGCGGAAGAGCGGCAGAGCTTTCACGTACTCTGGCAAGAAGAGGGAGCGTTCGCCCGCTTGAAAACCATTGAGGTGAAATGGAGCCAAGACCCACAAGTTCCCGGGAGCGTTGGTCATTTCGGACACCGCGAAGAAGGCGGCGACGAGGGGTGATCCACACCAATCTAAGAGGCGAGTCGGCAACCCGTAATGCTGCATCAAGAATAGCCATGCGGTCACATCGTTTTTCTCAGGGAGCCGATCACGTCGGCTCGGTGCGCCCATGAGGAAACGAGAAGTCATGTTTCGTTCAGCCTGGTAACCGCGATCCTTCCGGAATACCCCTGCATCCAATTTCCAGGCTGAGTTAGCATGGCCTCGCCACCACACATTGGATCCGAACTTGGTACTAGCTTCGGTGGCAATTGTAAGGATGTCGGAAATAGAAGTGATGTTGCCTGCCATACTCGCATCCTCGCAAGTGATTAAAGCGGCCGCTGCCTAACGTATCGTCATTCTACTGCGGGGCGGCGACTGCGTTGGGGGCCGCCGCAGTCTACCTAGATCCTACCCGGGCGGCACCGCCGGAGCCAGCGCCGCCCCGCCAGGAGCAAGGGCGGGTTAGGCCGGTCACGTTTTCTGGTGGCGACTCGGGCATGCCTTTAGAACCATGTAGCCAATAACGATTACGAGCGGTGCAAAGCTTGTCCACCCGTTCATGTCTGCAAAGGACTCTTTGCCGCGATCGATAAAGGCTGAGACCGCGAGAGCAAAGACGATCATGAACATGAGCACTCGAGCCTCCTCGCTCCAGTGTGACTCTCTACCCTGCCGCGCACAGCAGTTCCATATCAGGGCAACTATCCAGTACGCAGTGAGGAGCCCCCAGAAGACAGGAGGCCTATCAACACCTGGGAGCGACAGGGAGACGTCCACTTGGAATGGATTCTCGGCTGGATTGAGCACCAAGAGCGCATAGACGGCCAATATGAAGGCCACCAAGTCCAGCAGCTTGAGCGGAATAGAGTACCTCCGCCCCTGCTCAAGCACATGTGTAGCAAAGATGACGTCATTGAAGACAATGGCAACTAGAGTGGCGGAAGGGAGCAACCGAGGAGAGCCTAGCGAGAGGAGTACACCCTGCACCGCGGCGAGGAACAGGACACCGAACACGACGCCGTAAAAGGTCATCGCCCCTCATTAGTATTGGCACGGCCTAACCTGCCTTTAAGCTGCCCCGGCCCAACGCCATATCCGCAATCGCGCGCGGCCACAGCGCACCCTATTCCATGTTATCTGCGAGCGGCTTCTGCGGCGCCGCATGCCTGCGCGGCATAAATCGACGACGAGGTACCTTGCCACTAAACGCGATGTCATTATCTCATTACGCCTTATGCATATCTACGAAGAGCCTGGTAGCCAGAATATAACGCCATGATCTAAACTTGCCCTATTAACAGTATCTAGCTCTGTTTTGCAGCATACCGCACATAGCAGTGCAGTCACTCCCCCCCAGGAGCCCACTCCGCCCTCACTCCTCGGTCTGCCTACTATTCCTCTCCCCCCAGCTCTCTTCCTCCGCCCTCTCGGCATCTCACCCTCCCTCGCCCCGGCTTGACCTCACGTTCTGAGCACCGTTCTTTGGGTTCCGGCGACCTCACCATGCCCCCAGACCACCCGACCTCGCATTCAGGACAACCTCCTTCGCCTTTTCGCCACCTCACCATGCTCCAGGGGTCCTCCCCCCCGCATTCTTACTCCTCCACCATGCCCGCTAGCTGCATTCCCTGGCCTTCTGGGCAGTTCACTTTGCCTTCTGCCGACTCACCCTGCGTTCGAGCCACTTCCCTCCCCGTTCTGCCCGGTACCCCCCCGGATCGGGATGCCCAACTTCGTGTTCGGGGCACCTCACCTCGCACTTTGGCACCTGCCCCACCCCTCCAGGGCGCCTTCCCTCGCGTTCAGCCCACTTCCCCTTCCGTTCCGGCACCCTCACCCCGCCCCAGGGGCCCTCACCCCACGTTCCGGAACCTCAACGTCCAGTTCAGGGTCTCCGTAGCCCCTTCCCGGAACGCTCACTGTCCATTTTCTGAGACTTTTTTGTCCCGACTCGTCCTCCGGAGAGGACACCCGGCAAAACAATGCCTGTCGCCGAGCCGCAAGACCATAACGCCTTCCGCCAGACCCCGCCCCATGTGCAACAT
>JABFSM010000045.1 GCA_013140635.1 Gemmatimonadales bacterium | reverse complement strand
GCGATCCACGACAATCCGGTCCTTCCCCAAGTGGCCATCACCGGGTTCAAGCGGTTCAATCGCCCGGAGGAACTCTCGCGGTTCCTGGACGCCCGGGGCCGCCTGGTGCTGCCGGCCCGCGACAACCTGATCAGCTTCGAGTTCAGCGCGCTGAGCTACCGCCTCCCCGAAAAGAACCGGTACGCCTATCGGCTCGAGGGGTTCGACCGGGAGTGGATCGAGCTCGGCACGAAGCGGGAAGCGACCTACACCAATCTCGACCCGGGCACCTACACGCTCCGGGTCAAGGCCTCGAACAACGACGGGGTGTGGAACGACCAGGGACTGGCGCTGCCGATCGTGATCACCCCGCGCTGGTGGCAGACCCTCTGGTTCCGGGTGCTGGCCGTCGTCACGCTGGCCGGCACCCTCGCGACGGGGGTGGGGCTCCGTTTTCGGGCGATCCGCTCGCGCAACCGGGAGTTGGAGCAGTTGGTCGCGGAGCGGACGGGGGAGATCCGGCGGCAGGAGGTGGCGCTGCGGGAGGTGTCACGGCGGGCGGGGATGGCGGAAGTGGCCACCGGTGTGTTGCACAATGTCGGGAATGTGTTCAACGGGGTGAATATGGCGGCGGCGGTCATCGAGGGCTTGGTCAAGCGGTCGAAGACTCCCGATTTCGTCAAAGCCATGGGGCTGCTCCGATCGCACGACCAGGATTTGGGGCGCTTTCTAACCGAGGATGCGCGGGGCAAGCAATTGCCCGGTTACCTCGAGAAGGTGGCCGACCAGTTGTCCCGGGAACGGGAGGGCGTGTTGAGCGAACTGGCGAGCATGAACCAAGGGATCGCTCATGTGACCCAGATCATCAATGCCCAACAATTGCTGGCGGGGGCCGGGGCGCTGGAAGAGGAAATCGACCTCGGTGCCCTGGTCGACGAGACCCTGCGGCTGCACACCCAGGGGTGGGCCGGTGAGGGGATCACGGTGGAGGTGGAGCGGGAGCCCCTGCCGCCGGTGCTGCTCGACCGGCACCGGTTCGTGCAGATCTTCGTGAACCTGCTGACCAACGCCCGGAACGCGGTGCTGCACCCCGAGGCCGCCGACCGCCGGATCCTGGTCCGGTTAGGAGCGGCGGGGGAGCCGCCGCAGGCGCGGATTCAGGTGCTCGACACCGGAGTCGGCATTGCGCCGGAGCACCTGGTGTCGATCTTCAACTATGGCTTTACGATGCGGCCGAACGGGCGCGGCTTCGGCCTCCACAGCGCGGCCAACGCCAGCCGCCAGATGGGGGGCGCGCTGCGCGTCGAAAGCCCGGGGCTTGGCCAGGGGGCTACCTTTACACTTGAAGTGCCGATGCAGCACATGCCGGCAGCGAAGGAGGTTGCATGATGGTCATATCAGCGACGCCTCGGCGGATTCTCATTCTCGACGATACCGCCTCGATCCATGACGATTTCCGCAAGGCGCTCACCACGCCCGAGGTCGATGCCGACATGGCCGCGACCGAGTCACTGCTGTTCGGCGAGTCGAAGGCGACCGCCGTGGTGCAGTGGCCGGTCTTCGATCTGACCTTCGCCTCTCAAGGCCAGGAAGGGTGCCGCCTGGCGGAAGAGGCGCGTCGTGACGGTCGCCCCTTTGCCGTGGCATTCGTCGACATGCGGATGCCGCCGGGATGGGACGGAGTCGAAACGATCGAAAAACTCTGGAGCATCGATCCGGAGATCAACGTGGTCGTCTGCACCGCCTATTCGGACTATTCCTGGGACGAGATGGTCGCCCGGCTCGGCATCTCCGACCGCCTGCTGATTCTCAAGAAGCCGTTCGATAATGCGGAAGTGCTTCAGCTCGCCGCCGCTCTGACGGACAAGTGGGTCCTGGCCGGCCAGGCGCGGCTGCGCATGGACGAGTTGGAGCGAATGGTCGAAGAGCGCACCGCGGAGCTCCGGGCCAGTGAAGAGAAAGTCCGACGCTCGGAACGGCTCGAAGCGATCGGAAAACTGGCCGGCGCAATCGCGCATGATTTCAACAACCTCCTGCTCGCCATCAAGATGTACGCCCAGTTCCTGCGCGATGGGACCGAGGAGGGGGATGTACGCCTCACCGACGTCGAGGGAATCGTGGCGACGGCGGACCGCGCGGCGCAGTTGACCGGTCAGTTGCTGGCCATCGGGCGGGCCCAGGTGCTCCGCGCCCGCGTCATCGATCTAGGGCGGGCCGTCTCGGGGCTCGGGCCGATGCTCCGCCGCCTCCTGCCGCCGGAAATCACCCTCACGCTCACGATCTCCCCGTCCTCGCGGCGCGTGAAGATTGATCCGACCCAGATCGAGCAGATCGTGATGAATCTCGTGCTCAACTCGCGCGATGCGATCGAAGGGGCCGGCACGATCTCCATCGACTTGCAGGAGGTCCAGCTCGATAAAGCGGCGGCGGCGCTTGCCGACGATCTGCCGCCGGGGCGCTACGAGCTCATCCAGATTGCCGATACCGGCCCGGGCGTGCCGGCCGAAATCAAGGACCGCATTTTCGAGCCGTTCTTCACCACGAAGGGCAGCAGCGTCGGCTCCGGGCTCGGGCTCTCGACCACGTACGGGATCGTCAAGCAAAACGGCGGGGGAATCACTTTCGTCACTGCGCCCGGCGAGGGCACCACCTTCCAGGTCTACCTGCCGACGCTCGACGAGGCGGAGACCGATTCGATGGACAGCCGAGATCCTATGCTGCGCGGCGGGTCGGAGACGATTCTGCTGGCCGACGACGACCCGCACGTGCTCGGCGTTACGGCTCGTCTACTGGAGCGGCAAGGGTATCGGGTACTCCAGGCGGTGAACGGACGGGAGGCGCTCGAAATCTATCAGGGCGATCCCGGGGCGATCGATCTCATCCTGAGCGACGTCGTGATGCCCGAGCTCAACGGACCGCGATTCGTCGAGTTGGCGCTTCAGAAGGGCGGGCAGACGCGGGTGATCTTTCTCTCCGGCTATGCCGACGATGAAGCGACCCGCCGGCTGCTCGCCAGCCCGAACACCGCCTTTCTGCTCAAACCGTTCATGCCCGAACGGTTGGTGCAGTTGGTGCGCGACGTGCTTGACGGCGAGCCCCGGGGGGTTGCCTCCGGCGGAACCGACGACCAGGCGAGTGCCGGATAGGCGCCTGCCACACGGCCGCATCTCACAGAGGGAGCCGATCCAGGACGGTGCCGGCGGCCGCCAGGGCCTCCGGAAAAGTTCGACGCCCAAGCCCCACGCGAAAGTGCCCGGCGGGCGCCTCGAACAGCGTTCCGGGAACGATCATTACCCCCGACTCCCGAACGACCTGATCCGCCAGCGCATCGACCGGGAGGCGACCGGTCCACCGCGGGAACGCAACCGGTCCGGCCATGGGTGGGAGCCATTCGAAGCGCTCGGTTCGAGCACCAAAGTATCGTTCCGCCACCGCAAGGTTCTCCCGGATAATTCCGAGATTCCGTTCGACGATCGTCTCCCTCGCGCGGAGGGCTATCAGGGCCAGGATCTCGCTCGGCGCGCTCGAGCAGATGGTGGTGTAATCCTTGAGTGCCTGGCACCGGGAAAGGAACTCCCCGTCCTGCGTCGCAAGCCAGCCGATTCTCACCCCAGGGGCCGAGAGGCTCTTCGACAGCCCCCCGAGGGAGATGCCGGTGCTACCGACAGTGCAGCCGGCCGGGAGGCGGAGGGCGGGGTCGGGTTCGAGAAACCGGTACATCTCGTCGCTGAAGAGCCGAACGCCGGCCCGCTCGACCAGGGCGAGCATCCTCTCCCACTCGCCGAAGCTTGGCAGGAGGCCGGTAGGATTGTGCGGGAAGTTCACGACCAGGGCGCGCGTTCGCGGCGTAAGCAGCTGAGGAAGCAGGTCGAGATCGAGATGCCACCGCCCCGCCCTTGGGGTGAGAGGCCACCGGACAACGCGGACCCCGATGCTCGCGGCAATCTCGTGAAGTGACTGATACGCCGGCGTAAGGACGACGATCTCATCTCCCGGTGCGGCCAGGGCGTGCATTGCGAGGAAGATCGCCTCCTCCGGTGCCGCCACGAGCACCTGGCTCGGTGCAATGCCCTGGTAGAGCCGGGCGATCTCCTCTCGCAGCACCGGGTGGCCGGGAGACTCGGTGTACGCGAGCCGGAGCTCGCTCCAAAGCGCGGCCGTCTCCCGGTCGGCGAGGTGGAGCAGCTCGGCCATCGAGAGGCTCTCGCAGTCGGAGGCGCTCAGAATTGCGCGGGCGGTGAACTCGTGCTGCGCAAAGTAGCGTTCCAGAAGGAACGGACGCATCGGGCCTGCCCTTTCGGTACGCGGGACGAGGAAGGAATGTAACTTTCTCCGATGCCACCGGCTCGCAGTTCCTACTGGCTTGCTTCCCGGGCCCCGCGCTACAGCCTGCCGTTCGCCCTGCCCCTGCTGTTGCTCTATGAATTGCTCGCCTTTCTGCTGAGCGGCGCCGCCCTGGGCGATGTCCGAAACGGGGCCGATGTCTTGCTCAAGAGCCTCTTCATGGCGCTCGGCGGCCGCTTCGGGGTGGCCGCGTTCAGCCTGGTCCTCTTCGGGGTGGGGGTATGGCTGGTCGCGCGAGACCGCAAAGGTGCGGGGCCGATCCAGGCGCGGTACTTCGGACTTATGTTCGCCGAATCGGCGGTCTATGCCCTGGCCCTGGGGGGCATTGCGAGCGCGCTCACGTCGCTGCTCCTGCATGGCCGGCTGGCGGCGGTCCTGGCACAGGAGGCCGGCGCCGCCGGGCTCGCGGCGTTCGATCTCCCGACCCAATTGATGATTTCGCTTGGCGCGGGGCTCTACGAAGAGCTGCTCTTTCGAGTGCTCCTGGTGTCGGGTCTGGCGGTCTTGGCCCGGCGGCTGTTCGGATGGAAGCCCCTTGGGGCTGGGATCTTTGCCGCGGTGCTGGGAGCCCTGGTCTTCTCGCTCTTCCACTATGTGGGCGCCTACGGGGACGATTTTTCCCTCGGATCGTTTACTTTTCGGGCCATTGCCGGGCTCCTGTTCAGCGGGCTCTACCTGCTCCGGGGTTTCGGGATTGCGGCGTGGAGCCACGCGCTCTATGACGTCTTTCTGTCCGTAGTCCAGTAGCATCTGGTCCCCGCGCCCGCGGCGAGCTGGTATGCTGCACGAACGGCTTCTTTCACCCCTTGGTCCGCCCATCACGGCGGTAAGTGAGATTATGCGCGCATTGTCCGGCCTGACGGTCATTGCACTCCTCTCTCCCCTTTCCCTTTCGGCGCAGGCGGCCCCGGTCTCCGCCCCCGCCGGTCCGTGGAAGGTATTCGAACGGCCACGCACCCGGGCCGCGCAACCGACGACGGCGGAGATCACACCCGACGACCTCATGAGTCGGCTCTATCCTTTTGCCGACGATTCGATGGGGGGGCGGAACTTAGGCGAGATCGGGAACGTGAAGGGCACCGACTTCATCGCGCGTGAGGCGCAGCGCCTCGGCCTCAAGCCCGCCGGCGAGAGGGGCACGTTCTTCCAGACGATCCCCGTCTTCACCCGCACGCTCGACGAATCTCGAAAAGTGTCGATCGGGATGACGACGCTCACGCCGTGGACCGACTTCGTTCCCCGGGACATGGGGGGCGGCCAGCGGTCGGTGGAGAATGTCCCCGTGGTCTATGGTGGAAACTGGACCGTTGCCGCATCCCTCATTTCCCCCGACTCGGTGGAGGGGAAGCTGGTCGTGCTCTCGGTCCCGCAGGGCCCCACGGCCATAGGGCCGCCCGGGACGGCCAATCGCTTCGGGTTGACGCGGTACTATCGTAAGGCCGCCGGCATTGCGGTGGCGGGTCTCGATCAAATCGGTTCGCAGTACGTGGCGGAGAACTTCCGCGGAGGCAATCAGGAGTACCGCGACGGCGAGGGCGCTTCGGTGCCAAGCTTCATGTACGTCACCAGGCGGGTCGCGGGGCTCTTGCTCGGGAGGAGCGTCGACAGCGTGGCCACCGGGACCAGGGGAGAGGGCGGCTTCTCGGCCGCCCCGGCCTTCGGCGAACGGCCGATCGAGCATCCCGGGCGGAACGTCGTCGGCATCATCGAGGGCAGCGATCCGGCGCTCAAGGGCCAATACGTCCTGCTCGGGGCGCATAACGATCATGTCAACTATCATCCGCCCGCCGGCGCCCACGACTCGCTCTACGTGCTCAACCACCTCTGGCGCGAAGGCGGGCTCGACGACCCCGACCCGCCGATGCCCGCGGCGCGGGTCGATTCGCTCAACGCGCTCCTGGCCCTGATCCGGCAAGAAACCGGCGGTCGCTCGGCTCGGCCCGACTCGATCTACAACGGCGCCGACGACGACGGGTCGGGGAGCATGGGGCTGCTCGAAATCGCCGAGTGGTTCAGTAAGGGCCGGGTCAAGCCGAAACGGTCGCTGCTCTTCGTCTGGCACGTCGCGGAGGAGGCGGGGCTCTTCGGTTCCGAGTATTTCTCGAACCACCCGACCGTTCCGCGCGATTCGATCGTGGCCGGCCTCAACATGGACATGATCGGCCGCGGGAGTTCGAGCGATGTCACCGGCAACACCAAAGAGGGGGGCCGGATTCGGGGCAACCAGAACTACCTGCAGCTCGTCGGGTCGCGCCGAGTGTCGACGGAACTCGGCGATCTGGCGGAGCGGGTGAATGTGTCGGGGAAGTTCGGCCTGGTGTTCGATTACTCGATGGACGCCAACGGGCATCCGCAGAACATCTATTGCCGAAGCGACCACTACAATTACGCCCGCTTCGCGATCCCGATCATCTTCTTCACCACCGGCGGCCATGCCGACTACCACATGGTGACCGACGAGCCGCAGTACATCGACTACTCGCGGCTCACCCGGGTAACGCGCTTCGTGGCCACGCTCGCGGAAACGGTGGCTGGGCTCGATCGCCGCCCGCTGGTGGATAAGCCGAAGCCCGACCCCCGCGGAGAGTGCGTGCAGTAAGGGCCGTCTAGGGCTTCTTGGTCTTGACCTTGTAGATCGAATCGAGAATCGGGCGCCAGATCTCCAGCCCATAGGCGCCCGACATGAGGCCTCCCTCGATGTAGAAGGTCGGCGTGCTCTGCGCGCCGGCCTTCACCGCGCCATCCGCATCGCTCTTGACCTCCGCCCGGGTTTCCGCCTTGTCGAGGCAGCTCGTGATCGCCGCCTTGTTGAGCCGGAGCGAATCGGCGAGCGAAATGAAGAAAGGCGCCGGGTTCTTGAGCGGAGCCCAGAGCTGCTGATGCTTGAAGAGCATGTCGTGCGCCGGCCAGAACCGGTTTTGCTTGGCGGCGCACATGGCCAGTTCCGCCGCGGCGACCGCGTTCGGGTGCAGCGAGGTGAGTGGCAAGTTGATGAAGATCCACCGCACCTTGCCCGTGGCCACATACTCCTTCTCCAGCGTGCCGAACGTCTGATCGAAGTGCCGCTTGCAATAGGGGCACTGAAAATCCGACATTTCGTACACCGTTATGGGCGCCGTGGGCGAGCCTTTACTGCGTGCCGCGAGGGGGTCGGGCTGCGCCTGGGCTGCTGCCGGGAGAGCGAACAGCAGGGCGGCGATCGTCGTCATGCGCATCGGCTAATACCTCGGGAGTCGTCGGCCCGTTGCGGGGTTCAGTCGGACGGTGTCGTCCCCCCCCTCCGGGATGTTCCAGTACCACTGGAAATTGGGGTCCTGGGGATCGGTGGCGCGAGCGTAGAGCCACCACCGGCCGGAAACGAGGCGAAGCACTCCCCATCCCCCGGTACCGGTCGTGTCGGCCAAACTGGTCTTCAAGCGGTCCCGCGTCAGCACCCGTACCAGCGTGTCGTAGCCGGCATATGTGCTAGTTTCCCAGGCATTCGCCGCCGTTTTCAACCGCTCGATCCGGGGCCAGAGGGTGTCGCGCGCGGCGGCGAGCGTCGCGCGCTTCCGCTCCAGTTCCGGCGCATGGACCTTCAGGGAGTCGTCGACCGGGATGAGCCGCGCGTCGAGTTCCGCGGCGGCGGGCGAGCCGTCGGCGGCCTTCTTCCGGGCCAGTACGAGCGAGTCGCGCCGGCGCGTGAGCAGCTCGGCCCGCCAGGCGGCGCGGCTGAAGTCGAGAAAGGGAGTGTGAAAGGCTTGAAACAGGGTGTCGAGTGCTTGCGTATTAGGTCGCCCGACGGGGGCGCGGCGCTCCATCTCGGCAATCACACTGTCGCGATCGTACGGAAGCGCCGCGACGACCACCCCGGAAACCGGCGTCTCGACCCCTTCGAGGTCGGGCACCAGGACTTGCACCGCGACCTGGCGCGGGCCGTCACAGGCGGCAAGGGCGAGGAGCGCGAGTGCGCCACGGCGTGACATCGGCCAAAGCTATCCTCCTCCTCGCGGCGCTCCAAGGCGCCGCGGCCCCGGCGCATGCGCGTCAGGACGAAGTCGCCAAGCTCTTCCCCGCGCGGCCCGCCGGCCATGTCACCGACGTCACCACCACGATTCCCGAAACGTCGCGGCGGCGAATCGAGCAGCTTTCCGCGCGCCTTCGAGAGGTCACCGGCGCCGAACTCGCCACCGTGATCCTGCCGACGATCGGCGACCGCCCCGCCGTGGATGTCGCCGTCGCCATCGGCCGTGCCTGGGGGGTTGGGGCTAACGCCAGGATCGGCGACGAGCGGCGCAATGCCGGCCTCGTGATCCTGCTCGTCCCCCGCCAGCCCAACGATCCCAACTCGGGTCATCTCTTCATCGCGCCTGGCCAGGGGCTCGAAGGGATCGTCACCGATCTCCAGGCGGCGCGGGTTCGCGATCTCATGCTCCCCTCGTTTCGCCGCGGCGACTACGGCGCGGGGCTCGAAGTTGGCGTCAGCGCGCTGGTGGCGCTGATCGCCCGCGGCATGGGCGTCAGCGACTCCCTCCTGACGCCGCCGGAGCCGGCGCGGCGCCGGCAGGGTGAGCCGCGCGCCCTGGTGAAGGGGATCGTCGCGCTCGTCATCGTGATCGCCGTCATTGTGATCGCCCTTGGCAATGCCGGCGGCGGGCCGCCGACCGGGCGTGGGCGGCGACGGCGCGCGCAGCGA
>JABFSM010000058.1 GCA_013140635.1 Gemmatimonadales bacterium | reverse complement strand
CCCCCGTCTCCCCCGCCGGCGAGGACCTGGCCGGCGAGCCGCTTTGCGAAACCGACGCACCTAACGAATGATGCCTCCGAGGCCGATGCCGAAGGTGATTTCGTTGAGATGCGAATCAACCCAACGGCGATAGCCGGCTTCGAATCGCAGCCCGACACTCGAGCCGACAATCAGGCGGTAACCGACCTTACCGCCCAAGCCGAAGTCGCTTTCCGACTCGCCCCCACCCGACACGGACTGAAAAGCCACTGTTCCGGCAAAGAAGGGGGAGTTGACGGCCGAGCCCTTGGTGAGATAACCGATCTGCCCACCCAGACCGACGGTGGTGGCGGTCACCCCTCCGCCCGAGAGGACATTCAGAGCGACTTGAGGCTCGAGGAGAACGGAGCTCCCGGCAAAAAACGACGCGTAGATCGTCGGCTGGCCCAGGATTCCCTGACCGGGAATGCCGAAGTGTGCGACACTATTCCCGTCGCTGTTGACGATCGAGACTCCAAGACTGGTGCCTATCTCGACGACCGGCCTTCCCTGCGCAAGCGCCACCGTGGGCAGCGCAAGCGCCAGAAGAACTGCGGATGTAGTCCGAACCACTCCAGACCTCCGGGTTGGGTATGTGAACGATCTCCAAGGGCCCTATGCTGCGTACGACACGAAGCCCGACTTGGGTTCAGACGGCCCTGCCTAACCCAGCCCTCTCCCAGAAATGCGAGGCGCCCCCGCGAAGGTCCAATCCCGGGGGCGCCACCCTGCACCGTCGTGTCTTCTATGGTCATTGCGAGGGACCGAAGGTCCCGAAGCAATCTCGGGAGATTGCTTCGCCCCTACGGGGCTCGCAATGACCTTAGGCTCGCAATGACTGCGTTTACGCCATCACCCGCACTCCGAAAACCCGCAGATATGGCACTTCACGCACCCTTCGGCGTACTCGAGCTGCGAGCCGCAGTCGGGGCAGGCGCCGGCAAGGGTCTCCGACGAGCCGGTGAACATGAGCTGTTCCGCCCCGCTCGTAATCACCTCGGCCGCCGGCACCTGCTCGCCGCGGCTCAGGCCGGGCATGAGCTCCTGCTGGATTCCCTGCTTCTCCGACATGTAGCGCTCGAGGGCGATGCCGACCGCGTCGGGCACCGACATCACCTTGTTGGTGCCGAGGCCGATCACCTTGTCGGAGCTGATGCCGCGAAGCTGGCGGTGAATTTCCTTGATCGGAATGCCGGAACGAAGGCCGAGGGAGATGAGCCGTCCCATCGCCTCGACGTCGGCCATGATGGCGCCGCCCGCCTTGCCGAGCGACATGAAGACCTCGAACGGCTGGGCCCGGTCGTCTTCGGTGATGGTGACGTAGAGCGTGCCCAGCGGCGTGTCGATGCGCCGGACCGAACCCCGGAGCAGCTCGGGCCGCGAACGCTTCTGGCGCCGCTGGAGATTTTCCGATTCGAGTTCGTGGACCAGCTTCCGGAGCCGGTCGTTTTCGGCGGCGAGGGTCGCCAACTCGCCGGCGATATCGGCGGCCAGGGCGCGGCGTTCGCTCGTCGTGGCGGTGTCGAGCACCTCCCCGAGATCGGCGCGAGCCTCCGACTTGCCGGATCGCGTCGCGTCCTCCTGCACCTTCTTCGCGGTGCTGCCGGTGGAGAGCACCTGCATGTCACGGCTGCCGTCGCGGTAGACCGTCACACCCTTGCAGTTGAGCGAATAGGCCAGCCGGTAAATCTCCTCGACGTTCTCTTCCGTGGCGGCATTGGCGAAGTTCACCGTCTTCGAGATGGCCGAGTCGTTATGCTCCTGGAACGCCGCCTGCATTTGGACGTGCCACTCCGGCCGAATCTCGTTGGCGGTCACGAAGACCCGCTGCCACTTGGCCGGCACCTCATCGAACGCGATGTGCCCCGCCTCGGCGATCCGGCGCATCAGCTCGTCGGAGTGCCACCCCTCCTCCTTGGCGATGCGGATGAAGTCCTCGTTCACATCGGGCATGAGGACGCCGGCTTGGTTCCGCATGAAGGCCACGGCAAAAAGCGGCTCGATCCCGGAGCTGCACCCGGCGATGATGGAGATCGTCCCGGTGGGAGCGACGGTGGTGACGTTGCAGTTGCGGAGCCGCTGCATCGGGCGGATGCGGTTGCCCTTGGCGTCGCGCGCGCAGGTGGCGTCGGGCCCCCAGATGCTCCGCTCCCACTCGGGGAAGGTGCCGCGAATCCCGGCCAGCCGCTCCGACTCGACCTTGGCCTCGTGATCGACGAAGCGCTGGATTTTCCGGCCGAGCTCGACCGCTTCGGCGGAATCGTAGGGAATGCCGAGCCGGACGAAGACGTCGGCCAATCCCATGACGCCGAGGCCGATTCGGCGAATCTTCTGCGCGAGCGCGGTGATCTCGGGAAGAGGGTAGTTGTTGGCGTCGATGACGTTTTCGAGGAAGTGGGTGGTCAGGTGCACCGCCCGCCGAAGCGCCGCCCAGTCGAGGTCGTCGGCGGTGAGGAAGGCGCCGAGATTGAT
This sequence comes from Gemmatimonadales bacterium, assembly GCA_013140635.1. GTDB lineage: Bacteria > Gemmatimonadota > Gemmatimonadetes > Gemmatimonadales > GWC2-71-9 > JABFSM01. The sequence goes on along the minus strand of JABFSM010000058.1, from coordinate 6,532 downwards.
CGAGCCAAGGTTGCAGACGTCGTACGGGAGCAGGGGCTGCTCGCCGCACGGATTGGTGGCCTCGTAGCTGCCGAGCGCCGGCACCGGGTTGTAGTAGTTGGCCCGGTCGATGAAGAACACGCCAGGCTCGCCGGTCTTCCAGGCGCCATGAATGATCTTCGCCCAGACATCCCGTGCCCGAAGCTGCCCCACCACCTTCTTCGAGCTCGGGTGGTGGAGGTCGTACTCCGTGTCCTTTTCCACCGCGTCCATGAAGGCGTCGGTGACCGCGACCGAGATATTGAAATTGGTGATCTTGGTCGTGTCGTCCTTACAGGTGATGAAGTCGAGGATGTCGGGGTGATCGACCCGAAGGATCCCCATGTTGGCGCCGCGCCGGGTGCCTCCCTGCTTCACGACGTCGGTGGAGGCGTCGAAGAGGGACATGAAGGAGACCGGGCCGGAGGCCACGCCCATCGTCGAACGAACGATGTCGTTCCGCGGGCGAAGCTTGGAGAAGCTGAACCCGGTGCCGCCGCCCGACTGGTGGACTAAGGCCATCGAAGTGAGGGTATCGTAGATGCCGCTCTGGCCGTTGGAGAGGGCGTCGTCGACCGGCAGCACGAAGCAGGCGGACAGCTGGCCGAGCGGCCGGCCGGCGTTCATGAGGGTCGGGCTGTTCGGCATGAAGAGCCGCTTGGCCATGAGTTCGTAGAACGCTTCGGCCAGTGCTTCGATGGCGCCTTCGGACGCGCCGTAGGTACGGTCGGGATCGGCGATGGTGCGAGCCACGCGCCAGAACAGTTCCGCAGCCCCCTCAACCGGCTTGCCGGTGTCGTCGCGCATCAAATAGCGCTTTTCCAGCACCGTGATGGCGTTGGGCGACAACTGCAGCGGAATCCGAGGCGTGGCAGTACCCATTGGGGACTCCCTCAACGAATGCTTGAATTGTAATTGGAGTCAGCGATAACTCAGCGCAGACCGCTCACGGGCTCGCTCCCGCGCGCGACCTGCGGGGAGGATCAAAGTAGGGAGAGAGGAGGTACCGGACAATACGCAGGGAATTGTAGCAACGACGCGGAAAAACGCCATTCACATCACAAATCTGTCACGACGTCGTTACACTACGGCGCTTGCACCACTAAGCGCGAGACGCGCCGCACCGTCTGACCCTTGGTATCGGTCACCACCACCGCCAACCACCACGAACCAGGCTTCACCTTCTTGAGCGGAAGCGTGGCCCGCCAGCGGGTCACCGCATCTGCCCCCGGGTAGCGGGTCACTCCCGCTTCAGCGCCGCCATCGGGAAATGGCTGCCATCGGACCGCATTGGCATCGCCGCCCATCGCTTCCGCCGGCGCGAGATGGACTTGAAGCCCCACCCCTTCGCCGGGCGCCAGCCCAAAGATCTCGACGGCGAGGTCGACCCCCTCGCTGCGACGAACCACGCCATCCGGAACCAGGGCAATGGTCCCAGCATCTCCAAGCGGCACGAGCACTCGGCCCCGGCGCGATCCGACCAGGAGGTCGCCGAGGGCAAGGGTGCCCGAACCGGGCGAGGGAATCTGGATCGAATCCACCCCAAAGGCCGACCCGGACAGCTCTCCATATTGGACGGCACCCTGCACCACCAAATGGCCCGGCCGCACCGGAACGCCGATCCGGCCCACCAGACTCCGGTTGGCGGGGACCCGTTCCGCCTGCTCGATGTTGGCCACCGTGTCGACCGCGGCGACGATCGCGCCGGTGCTATCGACCGCCACGAACCCAACCCGCACCGGATAGACGATACCCGCCACCCCGGTGGCCGGCTCGATCGCGTAACCGGGAATGGAAAAGACGACCTGAACCGCCGGACTGCCGCCGGAGCCGCCGGCGACGATGACCTTGCCCCAGGCGCCGAGCTCCCGCTGGAACCGGAGGGAGTAGCTATCGGTGCCGGTGCCGATTCGGATCCCCTCTCGGCCGAGGGCCCGCTCCCGAGTCAGGAAGTCGGCAACCTGCGCGGGATTGCTGGATGGAAGCTGGCGATAGAACAACGACAACCCCGCGCGAGAGCGAAGGAGTTGGTCCGAGCGAGTGCCCGGCGCCGCCGCGTTGCCGAAACCGCGGCCGCCGCCCGATTCGCTCCGTGCATCGCGCACATCGAGAACGCTCTCGACCAGGCGGAAGTCGTTGAGGGTCCGCCGGGCGGCAAAATGGAGCACCACGTCGGTTGCGTTGCGGCGATACCGCCACGACTCGTTCGGCTCGACCCCCGGCGTCGAGAACCCGGCGCGGTCGTCCGGCTCGCCATGGCGAACGAAGACCTTGCCCCGATCGTCGAGACGGTCGCTGCCGTCAGGGTCCACCACCAAAAACTCGCGGCCTGCGTGGACCAGGCGGCGAAGGTGTTCGGCCAGCCGTTCACCGTCGGCGCGCAACTCGACCCGATCCCGGATGCCCCAGAATCGGCGGACCAGATCGACCCGAGACGGACCCTGCCGTAGGTCGAATTCGGCCATTTCCTTGGGTGAAGCCAGCATCGAAAAGTCGGCCCGAACCAGCGCATTGGCCAAGGGGTCGTCAGTGGCGAGCCCGTCCAAATACTGAGTCTGCCCGCCGAGATCGCCGCGGAGGAGCCTGGTGCGCCCGAGCTCCACGAGGCCGAGCCCCCGGTTTTCGCCCGACGCGAGGTAGGTCTCGAACGACCCGAGCGCGGCGTCGTCACCCATTTCACGCTGCACTCGGGCCAGGCCGAGAATCAACCGCGCGCTCCGCGGCCCGCTGGTTTCCTGGGCGGCGCGGAGGAGGGCTTCGCGCACGACCACCGCGCGTTCGGGCAGCCGCGCCCGAAATGCCCGTTTGGCCAAGTCTTCGAGCCTCGGCGCAAGCCCCGGCTCGAGCTTGACCGCCCTGGCGAAGGCCTGCGCGGCGCGGGACCAGGCATCGCGCGCCAGCACCGGGCGGAGGTCGCGCGACCCTCCGGCGCGGGCTCCCAGCGCAAACTCCGCGAGGCCAAGCCCGAACCAGGCGTACGGCCAAGTGGGTTCGAGTGACGCGGCCCACTTGAACTCCGACGCCGCATCATCGTAATGCGCGGCTCCGCCGAGATCACCGCGACGGAGCGCAAGATGCCCGAGCCGCAAGTGGATCATGGCGTTCTTCTGTTCCCGGCGCGCCGCTTCGATCAAGCGGGATTCGCGCGAGTGCAGGAGAGCGGAGTCGGTGATGAGTTCGAGCGAATCTTGAAAGGCATCGGCCTGGCGGCGCTGTTCAGGCGTCTGGGCCGACATCGATCCCGCGGCCGTCGCGCCGAAAAAGAGCAGCGCGACGTGCCGTTTCGCGGAGCGCTTCCTCCACGGAGTGGGCCGGCCTGAAGTGGGGATCATGTCTAGCAGTGGAGACGACACGGGAGGAAAAACGCTCACATACCGCGGCGTCTCAAGAAGTTCGTCACCCCTTCGACCACGGCAAGGGCGTACTGCGCCCTCCCCTCCTCGCTCCGGAGCGCCGACTCCTGCTCGGGGACCATCATGAAGAGCCCCTCGATGAGCGTCGCCGGCATCCACGTTGGGCGCACCAAGGCCAAATCGCCCCGGGCCACGCCGAGATCCCGAAGGCCGATCCGGGCGACGAGCCGGGAGAGAATCTCCCGGGCCAGGGGCAGCGCACGCGGATGGTTGTAGAACGCGCTGGAGCCGTTGTTGGTGAACGGGTTCACTCCGTCGGGAAGGGCGTTGTTGTGGATCGACACCAGCAGATCGGCATTCTCCTCCTCGGCAAAGCGGATTCTGGGCCAGAGTTCCACCGGCCCAGGGCCGCTTCGCGGCATCAAGACCGTGGCGCCCTCGCCTTCGAGCAGCCGTTTGACCTCGAGGGCCACCGCGAGGTTCGCCTCCGCTTCGGTAAGTCCGGTCGGCCCGATCGATCCCGCCGGCGGGTGGCCGGCGTCGACGACGATCGTGCGCCCGCGGAGCGGCGCCTTACGGTCGATGCCGGGAGGCCGGCGGATATCGAGGAGGAGATCGGTGCCGTCCCATCTCGTCCGGTATCCCCAGACCGGGGCGCTCAAGTCGAATCGGAGTTCGAGCTGGTCGGCCGACGCCTGCCGGGTAGTGGCCAGCGCCACGAGCGAATCCCCCGGGCCGTAGCGGAGCCAATTGACGTCGGAGACCGCCCCGTGGAGCACCAGGGTGAGCGCCCGCTCTTCTTCGTCCACACGGAATGGGATCCGCCGGCCGACGGGGATCCGCGCCGCGACCCGGTCCTCCCGCGGCGACAGAGTCACCGACCCCACCACGGCGGGGCCAAGCGGCGCGCCGGGCGCGAGCCAGACGTCGGCGGCGCTGACCCAAGCGGCCCCTTCACGCCCGAGCGCAATGCGAAAGTCGCCATTCATCCGCCCGGTCACCGGCGCCACGGTCCCGGCCGGGAAGAACCAGGCATAGACCCCCGCCGGCGCGGCGCGGCCGACCGTTATGCGGTCGGTGTCGCCCCGCCCCGGCCGGTCGTCGTCGAGCTCGACCATCGCCGGCACGGTGTCCAGGAGGGCGAGCCGAACCGGCCAGCGGAGACGCACCGTATCGGATCCCCGCACCGCCTCCAACACTGCCGCCTGGCCCGGCACACCATTGCCGTTGCCGCCGCCATTGCCGAACAGCGGCCCCGGATCGCCGATGGTGGCGCCGCGAACGGCCGCTCGGTACCGGTCGGCGCGAATGGGACGGCGGAGCTTCTGAGTATCGCGATCGAAGGCTCGGAGCCCCTCCGGCACCGGAGTCGCGGCCGACCCGGCGGTGAGCGGTACCCGGGTCCCTCCGGGGAGCAGGAGGGCCAGCGAGGCGCCTTCGCTGGCGCGAACCGAGAAGGGAAGGTACTCGCCCCCCGGCCACCAGATCCGGCCCACCGGCGCAAACGAAGTGGAGTCGACCCAGAGACCGTCGGGATTGGCCGGCCGAAACCTGGGTGCGCGCCGCACTCGGTGCACCAGACGGGCCGAATCGGTGGTGGTGCGGGCTTCAATGGCAAACGTGATGACGCTGTCCCCGACGAACGGGACCCAGGCAAGCCAGGCGCCGTTGGGCGCGACCTGTACCGGAGCGCCGTTGATCGTGAGGGAGGCGCTGCCATCTCCCGTACTTCCGAAGATGAAACTCGAGTCGTCGACCGCCACCCGTGCGAGGGAGTCAGGGTAGACCACCGAAATCCGAAGCGGCCCCGCCGCAGGCGGAATTAGCGGAAGCGTTGCAACCGGCACCGCCGGGCGGGGAAAGGGTACTGCGCTCGGACCCTGGACCACGACATTTGATGGAGCGTCGGGGGCCGGAGGGGTCGGCGCCGGCCCGCGAGCGCAGGCGGCCGCTGTGGTCAGCAACAGCCACAATCGAGTGGCGTAACCGGGGGCGCGCATCGCTGCAAGGTACACAACGACTAGGACTTACAGCAACGCGCCGGTTGACGCTTTCCGGGTACAAGGCCTAGATTGCGCCACGCCCAGGGCCGTCATCTATTTCCTCGCACCGGAACGAGGACTCGCGCGTGAAGGTTTGCCCCGCCTGTGGCACCGAATACGGCGACGACGCGGCGTTCTGCTCGCGCGATCGCTCGCCGCTTCGGCCCAGGACGTCGGAGGCCACGCCGGGGCTGGTGGGGCAGTTGATCGGTGAGCGTTATCAGGTCGAGCGGCGCCTCGGGATGGGGGGAATGGGAGAGGTCTACCTCGCACGCCATCTCCTCATGGGCCGGCTCTCCGCCCTCAAGGTGATCGGCGCCGAACTCAGCAAAGATCCCGACGCCGTCGCCCGCTTCAACCGCGAAGCCACCAACGCCAGCCGCATCGCGCATCCCAACGTGTGCGCCGTCTACGACTTCGGCCTCACACCCGACGGGCTGGTCTTCCTGGCCATGGAATACGTCGAGGGGCCGACGCTCAACGACCTCCTTTCGGACGGGCCGATGCCGGTGGCCCGCGCGGCAGCCTTGGTGGCCGAATGCGCCGCGGGACTCCAGGCGGCCCACGACCTCGGCATCGTGCACCGCGATCTCAAGCCGGACAATATCATGGTTGCGGCCGGCACCGGCCGGGTGAAACTGGTCGATTTCGGCATCGCCAAGGCCGCGGAGGATTCCACCGGGCAGCGGGTCACCAAGACCGGCTTCGTGGTCGGCACGCCGGAGTACATGAGCCCGGAACAGCTGGCGGGAGACCCGCTCGACGGACGATCCGACCAGTATTCTCTGGCCCTCGTCTTCTACCGGCTGGTGACCGGCCGGCTCCCATTCGAGGGAACCTCTCTCCAGGAAACGCTCGTCAAGCGGCTGACCGATCCTCCGAAGCCACTCGCCCAGGCCCACCCGGCGGCGCACTTCCCGTCGGGGCTGCAGGACGTTATGGACCGCGCCCTGGCGCGGCAGCCGGCCGAGCGCTTTGCCACGGTGCGGGACTTTGCCGGGGCGGTGACCGCGATTGCGGGAGAGGACGCGCTGCCGACCCGGCGCCTTACGGGCATTTCCGGGGGCCGCGCCGATCTCCCCCCGACGCGCCTCACGCCGGCCCGGCGCTCCCGGGCGG
>JABFSM010000168.1 GCA_013140635.1 Gemmatimonadales bacterium | reverse complement strand
ATGCGAATCTTGGCCACTCCCCTTCTCCCCGCGATCGAGAACCGGCTCCTCCGGTTCGCCATCCCATTCAGGGTCGTTGAAGTGGTGATGCGCCTTCACGAAATCGTAGATCGTGAAATAGTCCTTGCCTTCGAACAGCCGAGTCCCGCGGCCGATGATCTGTTTGAACTCGATCATGGAATTGATGGGCCGGAGGAGGACGATGTTACGGATATTCCGGGCATCCACACCGGTGGAAAGCTTTTGGGAAGTGGTCAGGATGGTGGGAATGGTCTTTTCGTTGTCCCGGAAGTCTCGAAGGTACTGATCCCCGCGCTCTCCATCGTCTGCGGTCACCCGGACGCAGTAGTTGGGGTCCTTGCTGGTCTTGAGCTGATTGATGAGGTCTCGAACCACGAGTGCGTGGTGCTGGGTGGCGCAGAAGACCAGCGTCTTCTCCTGCTGGTCGATCATCCCCATGAAGAGCTTGACTCGGCCGCTTTCCCGCTCTTGAATCTCGATCTTGCGATTGAACTCGGATTCCCGGTAGACCTTTCCCGCCTCAATCTCTCCCTCGATCACCTTGTCGTCGGGGGCAAAGATGTATTCGTCCAGCGTGGTGCTGATCTGCTTCACCTTGAACGGGGTGAGGAAGCCGTCGTTGATGCCCTCCTTGAGCGAGTACACATAGACCGGCTCGCCGAAGTAGGCATAGGTGTCGACGTTCTCGTTGCGCTTCGGCGTGGCCGTGAGGCCCAACTGCACCGCGGAATCGAAGTACTCGAGGATGCCCCGCCAGTTGCTCTCGTCGTTGGCTCCACCGCGGTGGCACTCGTCGATGACGATGAAGTCGAAAAAGTCGGAGGGATATTCGCCAAAGTACGGACTCGGGTGCCCATCTTTGGGGGGGCCACTCATGAAGGTCTGGAAGATGGTGAAGAAGATGTTTCCGTTCTTCGGGACCTTGCCCTTCTTGCGAATATCTTCGGGTGAAATCCGGACCATGGCGTCGTCCGGAAAGGGGGAGAATTCGTTGTAGGCTTGGTCGGCAAGGTTGTTCCGGTCGGCCAGGAAGAGAATTCGGGGCCTCCGATGGGGCTTCCGACTCCAATTCCACTTGCTGTGAAAAAGCTTCCACGCGATATGGAAGGCAATCGCGGTCTTGCCGGTGCCGGTGGCAAGGGTGAGAAGGATCCGTTCCTTGCCGGCGGCGATCGCCTCGAGGACGTTGTTGATGGCGGTGGTCTGGTAGTACCGGGTACCCCAGGTGCCGCCTTTATCCTCGAATGGCACGGCGGCGAAGCGATCCCGCCACTGACTTTGTTCGCTGAAGGTCCGATGCCACAGCTCTTCCGGCGTCGGGTATTTGGGCACGTCTCCTTCCGTACCCTCGACCATGTCGATGCCGTAAATCGCACGCCCATTGGTGGCATAGGTGAATCGTACGGCCAGCTTATCGGCGTAGCTCTTGGCTTGCGCCGCCCCTTCGGTATGGTGGCTATCCCATGCCTTGGCTTCAATCACCGCGAGCTTGTGGTTTCGATAGACCAGCACGTAGTCGGCGATTTCGGGTTTGGTGCGCCGCCCCTTGCCTCCCTGCAAGCGGCCCTGCGTGATGGGGAACTCCCGATGGATGCGGCTGCCTTCAACCACGCCCCACCCCGCCGCCTTCAGGGCGGGGTCGATGTGCTCAGCGCGGGTCTCGGCTTCGTTCATGGGGTCAGAGTTGGCCGGTGAAGGCGTGATGGAGCAGGGATTTCTTCAAGGATTCTAGCTCACCCAGTTTGCGTTGGTAGATAGACTCAAGCCGTTGCGTCTCAACAAAGAGTTCGTCAAACATTGCCATCAACCGTGGTAGTTCCCCCAAAGGTGGCAGCGGAAGCGGGAAGCGGGCCAATACCTCTCCGGTGAAGTGTTGAATGCCCGTACCGGTAAACTGCCGCTTTAGCTCACCGCTCTTGTCTTGAACATAGAGATAGTAGACAAACCATTTGCTGTGCATGGGCTCGTGAAACCGAACTCGGTGGAGCGCCTTTTGGAAATAGATCGGGAAATCCTCATTCCAAATAGCTGCCCGCCCGGGATAGCCTCCCTCACAAATCAATACGTCACCTTTGACCGCCGTGTATTTCTCCAACTCCGTTGGAAGGAATCGCATTTGGAGTAGATCAGACAAATCGAACGCAAACCACCGAACGTTGATATTGCGAAGATATGGCTGCGGCCTCCCCTTATTCTTCGCTTTGTCAAGCATCTTACCAAGCGAGTGTCTCGCGATATCAGCGATCCTCTTTGTTTCCCATCCAGCACCTCGTCGAGAAAAGACCTCTTGAAGGTGGCCCTCGAACACCGCACGGACATTCTGGAGGTTCCGTTCGGTATGGGACTTGGCGGTGGCGATGCCCTCGAAAGCTTGGTCAAGAACTCTGACGATTCGCTCTTGTTCTGCAGCTGGTGGAAAGTGAACGTCGATTGCCTTGAGCTTCTCTTTGTTGAGAGTCTTTCCTTTTATCTTTACGTCGCCCTCTGTGGCCTTGTCCCAATCAAAGAAGTGGAGAAAATAGAAAAGATACGCCTTTGACAGTTCTTGCTCATTGGAGATTGTCAGCGCGGCAATCGCCTCATTTGTGAAGAGGTCGCGGCCAGCAAATGCCAGTCTGCCTAGCGTGAGTTTGAAGCTCACCAGCAACGTCCCTTGTCGTACAGGCCTGCAAAGGGCAGCCCCTACATTTGAGAGATACTCCTTGCTATCAAGTACGACACCTTCCGTGGCACCAAGAAGATCGGCTATTGAAAGCCAGACATTGTCCGTCGTTCGCTTTTCATCCCAGAACGCCGTGATCGCGCGGGCGGGGGTCTTCCCCAATGAGATATCACACAGCTCGCCAAGCTTCTTTGTTTGCCAGCCCTCCATCATAGCAAGGCCTTGATTGCTTCAAGTACCTCTACGCTCACAGCATCCAGCGCCGTGATCTCCTCAATGATCTCCTGAGGGCTACGGTGAGCCAGTGCATCGCCACCATTCGGGTTCCTCGCAGAGAGGTCAAAGGTGGTCTGGTCGATGCCTCTGACATCCACGCTCCAACTCTTCGGCGAATCGGCGCCGGTCTTCTGAAGCGTCACGAACTCGGTCAGATCTTCGTCGTTGAGCGGATTGGTCTTGCCGAGATTGCGGTCGGGATCGAGCTGATAAAACCAAACCTTGCGGGTGGGCGCTCCCTTTTCGAAAAAGAGCACCACGGTCTTGACGCCCGCTCCTGGAAAGGTCCCGCCCGGCAAGTCGAGCACGGTATGCAGGTTGCAGCTTTCCAGCAGCAGCTTTCGAATGCTCACGGCGGCGTTGTCGGTGTTGGAGAGAAAAGTGTTCTTGATCACCACACCGCCCTTCCCGCCCGCCTTCAAAATCTTGATGAAGTGCTGCAAGAAAAGAAATGCCGTTTCCCCGGATTTGATGGGAAAGTTCTGTTGAACCTCCTTCCGTTCCTTGCCGCCGAACGGCGGATTGGCCAGCACCACGTCGAACCGATCCTTCTCCTGAATGTCGCTCAGATTCTCGGCCAGAGTATTGGTGTGGAGCACGTTCGGCGTTTCGATGCCATGCAAGATCATGTTCATGATCGCGATGACGTATGCGAGGCTCTTCTTCTCCTTGCCGTAGAAGGTGCGCTCCTGCAAGGCCTTGAGCTCGGTGGTCGTCAGGCCCTTCTTCGCCTTCAGATAGTCATAGGCTTCGCACAAGAAGCCCGCGGATCCCACCGCCCCGTCGTAGATGCGCTGGCCGATCTTCGGTTTCACTACCCGGATGATGGCGCGAATCAGCGGGCGCGGGGTGTAATACTCGCCCCCGTTCCGCCCGGCGTTACCCATATTCCGGATCTTGGCTTCATACAGATGGGACAACTCGTGCTTCTCGGTCTGCGAACGGAAGCGGAGCCCGTCGATGATCTCGATCACTTCGCGCAGGTTGTAGCCGCTCTGGAACTTGTTCTTTATCTCACTGAAGATCTCCCCGATCTTGTATTCGATGGTATCCGGACCGGCGGCACGCTGTTTGAAACCGCGCAGGTAGGGAAAGAGCTTCTGGTCGACGAATTCCCTCAGGTCATCCCCGGAGAGCGCCTTGTTGTGGTCCAGCTGGCCGCTCTTCGTCTTGGGAGCGGCCCAATGATCCCACCGGAAGGCCTTCTCCAGAATGAACGTGTAGGTCTTGCCCTTGAGACCAGCTTCCAGCGCCTTGTCCTGCTCCAGCGCGTCGAGGTACTTGAGGAAGAGGAGCCAGGACGTCTGCTCGGTGTAGTCCAGTTCGCTGGACGAGCCGGCGTCCTTGTGAAGGATGTCGTCGATGTTCTTGAAGGCCTGCTCGAACATGTATGGTCCTGGTTCGTGAATAGCACTAGGGCTGTAAAAGCGTTAAGCAATGTAGCTTCAAAACGAGGCAACTTCAACAATGACTTGTGCTTACAACCTATATACCTTGAGAGACCAGAGGGTGTAAGACGACTCTGGCCCCAGAGAGTGCTTGTCGCCAGAATTGCCCCCCTCCAGATTGCAGCGCCAATGGAACCAGTCGACCCCATCGTCCAAGAGCTGCAAACCAAGCTCTTCCATGCCATGAGCGCCGGCCGCAAGCTCGCGCTGGTGGACGAGTTGATTGACTTGGCCAGAGCACTCAAGACCTCAAGCCTGCGAACCCTCCACCCCGAGCTTTCCGAAGAGGAACTTCGCGGCAGAGTTGCCGCGCTGTTCGCGAATGTCGCTCGCTGAGCTCTTCCGTCGGTTCGCCCGGCCGTTAAACCAACTCGACATTCCCTATATGGCCACGGGAGCCGTCGCCGCCGTAGTTTATGGCGAACCTCGGCTCACCTTGGATGTGGACCTCGTCGTCCGCATCTCCCCCGCCGAAGCAGGCCGATTCGCCGACGCATTCCCCGCCGAAGAATTTTACGTCCCACCAATCGAGGCGATCGAGCGGGAGGCGAGCCGCCCGGAGCATGGTCACTTCAATCTGCTGCACCTGACGTCGGGACTCCGAGGGGACATCTACCTAGTGGGCTCGGATCCGCTCGACGCCTGGGGACTGAAACATCGGCGGCGAGAAGAGGTGCTAGGCGAACCGGTCTGGATGGCCCCAGCCGAGTACGTCATCGTGCGAAAACTGGAGTATTACAAGGAGGGGAGATCGACCAAGCACCTCACGGACATTCGGGCGATGCTGCGGATCCGGCCCGATCTGATCGAGATGGCCGTCCTCGAGGCGTTTGTGGCCGAACGGGGCCTCGGAAACGAATGGGAGGGTGCGCGGCTGCCTTGAACACCCCCCCGTCCAATTCCGCCGCCCCGGAAACATTATGGCTCTCGTGGCTGGGGCGGCTACGACTACCCCGCGTGCCGAGAGAAGATCGAGAAAGAGGTCGTTCCGCCCTTGAGCGAGCGATAGGTCCGAAGCCCGAAGAAGTCGGCCGCTTCCGGGGTGGTGATCGCGATCGTGTCGGGCGATCGGGCGGCGAGCCACCCGGCGTGATAGTTCGACCGCACGGTATCCCGCGGCGGGGCAAGCCCCGCCACCTTCGGTGGTAGCTGGGACTCCACCTGCAGCCGAGCGGCGTCGACGCAGGCCATGGACTTCGCCGAAGCGGCGTTCGGCGCGGTTCCCGCCAGCACGAACGCCACCTCCACGTCGATCTCCGCCCTGACCACGTAGGCCGCCTGAAATCGCCGCAAGGCCTCCTCATCCAGCAAGGGGGGGCTCAGGTAGTCGATCTTCGAGTTCTTGACAGGAAGGCAGATATGATCGAGCGTGCCGCGCTCGAATTCCCGCTTGGCCTCGTCGAAGCTCTCGAACGGCACCACCACCGCGGGCCGGCCGGCGGCTTCCCCGCGCCGCGCCGCGGTGAACCGCCGCGCCGCCTGATAGGTGAAGGTGAACGGGGAGAGGGCGCCGACCAGCTCGATGCCCCGCCCCGGCAAGCCGAGGACGCCTAACTGGTCCACGAAGCGGAGGACGCCCAACACGAGCTGCCACCGGAACGGCACCGAGTAATCGGTGGGGTCGATCGTCGCGAGGAGCCGCTCGATCAGCTCGGCCAAGTCGCGGTGCGACACCGGCCCCGGCTGCTTCGCCACATACTCCCGAAAGACGGAGCGATACTCCGCGACATCGGGATGCGGGCCGATCGCGAAGAGGGATTGGGCGCGCTTGCCGGCGACGGCCTCCTTCGGCGAATACTGGCGGTTGGTCCGGTGGAGGTACGTGTCATCGATGAGCTGGAATTGATGGGTCATTCCCCGGGCCTGAACGGGCACCGGATAGAGGCGGACGCTGCCCTTGAACGCCGGCGTCGCGATAAACCGCTCGAGGAGGAGGAGCCAGGAGAGCCCGTTCTCCGGCAGTTCGGCGTCGAGGAGGAGGATTCTGTCGTACGCGACGCCGCGGACGATCGCTTCGGTCACCGCCCGCATGTAGTCGCTGGTGCGCCGCTCCGCCCACTGCGACCCGCGCCCGATCACCTCGATCTGATCCTTCGCCTTGTGCTTGATGAGGGCGGAGACGAGGGCCAGGCTGGCATCGTCATCGGTCGTCCTGGCGGTGAGCTTGCCGAATTCAAACCGGTTCAGGTGCTCGGGAACGAGCCGCTTCACCAGGGCTCGGCTGCTTCTCCTGGCCCGGGTCCGCTTGGCCCAGAGGCCGGCGAGAACGGCGCCGGTTCCCGCCGCGAGCAGGCCGCCCACCGCCTCGGGCAGCGAGTTCTTGACCAGATCTTGGAGCCAGGCTGGAACGCCGATCATAGCGCCTCTCGGGAGGCCCTAATCGTACCGCCTTTCGGGGTCTCCCGGCATTCCTTGCCCTCGCGCTTGGGCGTGCCCGCGCTTGGGCGGTACCGTCGCCGCGAACTGGAGGTCCCCGGCATCGGCGATCCCGGCAGGCGTGAGTCATTCCGCCGCCGTGGTCCCAACGTTCGCTCTGACGGTACCGCCCATCGCGCGGCGCGACGAGCCCTGCCGTCCCAGCGAACGTCAGTCGACGGCCAGGTGACCCGCAGGGGCACCGCCGCCCCAAGACTGCAGTTCGCGAAGACGGCAGGGCTCGAGCGCCGCGGCGAAGTGGTACCGCCCAAGCGCGGGCGGGAGATTGCTTCGGCCCCTGCGGGGCCTCGCAATGACAGGCCGGCGGGCCTCGCAATGACCACTCCCCTTGACTTTCTATGGAACCACCCGACATTACCCTAGGAACCCTAGGGAGCGCCCCATGCCGGCACCGCACATCGACGTCCTCCGCGGCACCCTCGACCTCCTGATCCTCAAGGCGCTGAGCTACGGCACCGCCCACGGCTACGCCGTGGCCGCCTGGATCGAGAAGGTCACCGACGATACCCTCTCCATCGAGGAGGGCTCCCTCTACCCCGCCCTCCACCGGCTGGAGGAGCGGGGGTGGATCGAAGCGGAATGGGGCCTCTCCGCCAACAACCGCCGCGCCAAATTCTACGGCCTCACGGCGCGGGGCCGGAAACAGCTCGGCACCGAGTCGGCAAGTTGGACCCGTTTTGCCCGCGCCATCTTCGCCGCCCTCGAGGCGCCGGCGCACCTCCGCCCCGCGGCGTCCTGATGCCCTCCCGCTCCGAGCCGCTCTGGCGGCGCTACCTCCGCTTCTTCGGCCCCGACGTCAACGCCGACGTGGACGACGAACTCCAGTTCCACCTCGAAATGCGGGAGCGGGACTACCGGGCGCGGGGGTTGAGCCCCGATGCAGCGCGCGCCGCCGCGTCCAAGCGGTTCGGCGACCTGCCCACGCACCGCAAGGCGCTCCGGCGCCAAGACGGCCGCCGGCTCCGCCGAGACCGCTGGCGGCAGCGGCTCGACGAGTGGACCGCCGATGCGCGCTACGCCCTCCGCATGCTCTGGCACCACCGCGGTTTCTCGGCGGCGATCATCGCCACGCTGGCGTTAGGGATCGGCGCCACCACGGCGATCTTCAGCGCGGTCGATGCCGCGCTGCTCCGGCCGCTGCCCTTCATGGCGCCCGACCGGCTGGTCATCGCCCGCGGCGTGGGAATCGCCTTCTCGGTCGATGGGAAAGAGATCGAAGCGTCATCGGGGCCGATGCTGCAGGAACTCCGCGGCCGCAAGGACGCCTTTGCCGGCGCCGCGGCCTATGCCTCCGGCGGACTCAACCTGAGCGGGATTGGCCCGCCGGTGCGGATCCGGGCCGGCGTGGTGACACCCGGTTTCTTCGAACTCCTCGGCTGGAGAGTGGTGGAAGGCCGGCCCTTTCTTCCCGACGAGGGCCAGCCGGGAAAAGCGAGCGTGGCGGTGCTGTCACATCGGCTCTGGCAAAGCCAGTTCGGCGGCGAGCCGGTCGTTGGCAAGAGGGTCCGCCTCAACGACGTGACGTATGAAGTGGTCGGGGTGATGCCACCGGGGGCGAGCTTCCCCGAGCTCTCCGACCTCTGGATCCCGATGACCGACCCGCTCACGCCGGAGTCGTTCGAGCCGTTCCGCGGCTACGTGGCGCATAGTGTCATCGCGCGGCTCGCGCCGGGGGTGACTTTCGATGGCGCCGCCGCCCGGATGCGGGCCCGCTGGAGTCAGCTTCCCGCCGACCTCCAGGAGCAGTACCGCACCGAAGCGGCCACACCGCTCGTTGCGCTCCAGGCGAGCCTGGTCGGCGACAAGGGGAAGCCGATGCTCGTCCTCCTGGGCGCCACCGGGCTCCTGCTGCTCATCGGCTGCGCCAACGTCACCAATCTCCTCCTGGCCCACGCCGCGGTGCGGGAACGGGAGATGGTGATTCGGGCGCTGTTAGGCGCCACCCGCGGTCGGCTGATACGCCAGTTGATGGTGCAGAGCCTGTTGCTGGCCCTCGCCGCGACGGGGGCGGGGCTGGTGGTGGCGTACGGCGGCCTCCGTCTGGTGGCGGCGCTCATGCCCGGGTCGCTCAACGGCGTTTCGGCGCCGGCGATGGACCTCCGGCTGCTGGGCTTTTCCGGCGCATTGGCGCTTTTCACCGCCCTGGTGTTCGGGCTCTGGCCGGCGCGCCGAGCGGCGTCGGCCAATGC
>JABFSM010000287.1 GCA_013140635.1 Gemmatimonadales bacterium | reverse complement strand
CGTCGGCGGCATGGAGCGCACGCGCGACGACCCAGCCGTCACCGCCGTTATTCCCCGGTCCGGCGGCCACCAGCACGCCGGCGCGAAGCCGTTCGGGAAAGCGCGCCGCAAGGATATGCGCGACCGCGCGTCCCGCCGATTCCATGAGGGCGCGGGCCGCTATGCCGAGATCCGCGGCGCGCCGGTCCCAGGAGGCGGACTGCGCTGGCGTGACGACGGGGATCGTTGGCATGCCGGGCCGTCAGGCGCCCGGAAGACCCTGCCAAACGTAGGCGTCGTCGAAGGCCTGATCGAAGGAGTACACGGCCTGGAAATCTTCGGCGCGGTCGGTGGGCTGGGTAATGAGGAGGCCGACATCCACCAGGGAAAAGACGATCCGCCCGAAGTCCTCGGTCCCCTTGATCCCCCAGAACTCGAGCACCGTGCGGGCCAGGAGGCCGTACTGGTCGAACGCGAAGTCACGGCAGGCGAGCGTCAACTCCGCTCCGCTCACGTGGCGCCGCTCCGGCAGGCGCGTCTGCAAGAACTGGATGGCGGCCAGCACGAAGAGATACGCCCGCTCGTCGTAGCCGTCCCCGCGCCGCTGGAGGCGGTCGAGGACATCGTCGGCAAACCGAAGGCCGTTCATCGGGTGGCGTACATCCCGCGCGCCGACGGATCGTAGAGCGGGAAGCCCGCGGCGAGGTCTTCCACCTCGGTGCGGACCCGGATGATCGTGTCGTCGTCCTGGGCGGTAAGGACCTCGTCGATCAATTCGGCGATCCGGTCCATTTCCCCCTCCCCCATGCCGCGGGTGGTGAGCGCCGGGGTGCCGAGCCGAATGCCGCTGGTGATGAACGGCGACTGCGGGTCGTCGGGGATCGTGTTCTTGTTGGCGGTGATTCCCGACCGGACCAGCAACAGCTCGGCCACTTTGCCGGTGAGCCCCTTGGAACGCAGGTCGACCAGCATCAGGTGGGAATCGGTGCCACCGGAGACGATCGCGAACCCACGGTCCATCAGCGCCGCCGCCAGCCGCTGCGCGTTGGCCACGACCTGCCGGGAATACTCGGCGAACTCCGGCTCGAGCGCTTCGCCGAACGCCACCGCCTTGGCCGCGATGATGTGCATGAGCGGCCCCCCCTGCGTACCGGGAAAGACCGACCGGTCGACCCCTTTGGCGAGCTCCTCCTTGCAGAGAATCAGGCCGCCGCGCGGCCCGCGGAGGGTCTTGTGCGTCGTGGTGGTGACGAGGTGCGCGTGAGGCACCGGCGAGGGATAGACCCCGCCGGCCACGAGCCCGGCAAAGTGGGCCATGTCGACCAGGAAGGAGGCGCCCACTTCGTCGGCAATGCTCCGAAACGCCGCGAAGTCGATGACCCGGGAATAGGCGCTCCCGCCGGCCACGATGAGCCGGGGACGCTCCTTCAGGGCGATATCGCGCACCTGGTCGTAGTCGATCCGGCCGGTGGCGGGATCCACACCGTAATGCACCGCGTTCCAGATGACGCCGCTATGGTTGACCGAGTGGCCGTGCG
The DNA here is from genome assembly GCA_013140635.1 of Gemmatimonadales bacterium. Classification (GTDB taxonomy): domain Bacteria; phylum Gemmatimonadota; class Gemmatimonadetes; order Gemmatimonadales; family GWC2-71-9; genus JABFSM01. The sequence continues at coordinate 7,545 of JABFSM010000287.1, read as the reverse complement.
ACAGGTGCCCGCCGTGCGGAAGCGACATGGCCAGGAGGAGCTCCCCCGGCTTGGCCAGGACCATGAACGCGGCAAAGTTGGCCTGCGCGCCGGCATGCGGCTGCACGTTCGCGTGCTCGGCGTTGAACAGGCGTTTGGCGCGATCGATGGCGAGGCGCTCCACCTCGTCCACCACCTCGCACCCACCGTAGTATCGCTTGCCGGGATACCCTTCCGCGTACTTGTTCGTAAGCGGCGTCCCCATGGCGTCGATGACGGCCCGGGAGGCGAAGTTCTCGCTGGCAATGAGCTCGAGTCCGTCGCGCTGGCGGGCCAGCTCCCGGTCCACCAGCGTCGCGATGGCCGGGTCGGCCTGGCGCAGGGAGGCGGCGTGATCAGCCATGCGAGGTGATCTCCTCGATCTTGGCCACGCGGCGCGCATGGCGTCCGCCGGCAAACGGGGTCGACAGCCACTCCTTCAAGATTGCCACGCTTTCCTCGTCGCTCAGGAACCGGGACGGCAGCACCAGCACGTTGGAGTCGTTATGCTCCCGGGCCAGATGGGCGATTTCCGGCGTCCAGGCCACCGCCGCCCGAACGCCGGCGTGCCGGTTGGCGGCGTAGCTCATGCCGAGGCCGGTGCCGCAGAGCAGGATGCCCCTGGCATCGGTACCCTCCGACACCCGTTCGGCCACCTGGTGCGCATAGTCGGGATAGTCCACCGAGTCGGGGGAATGAGTGCCCACGTCGAGCGGCTCGAACCCCAGCGCCCGGAGCTCCTTCACCAGGCGCTCCTTCATTTCGAACCCGGCGTGGTCCGCCCCAATCGGAATCGTCTCGGCCATGGGGGGAGAATCTACGGCTAACGGCGCCCCGGCCGCCACATGGTGCTCAAACTGACCACCGACGCGATTCGCTCCTCCGCCAGCCGGTCGGCCGCCTCAAACGACGGGATGCCGTCCCGCTTGGCGATGGCAAAGACTTGCAGAATGGCGTCGTAGATCTCCTGCGCCTTGCGCTTGGCTCGTTCCTGGGGCCACCGCTCCAGCTCGCCATAGACATTGATGAGCCCGCCGGCATTGATCACGAAGTCCGGAGCGTAGAGAACCCCCCGTTTTTCGAGTTCGACACCATGCCGCTCCTCGGCCAGCTGATTGTTGGCCCCTCCGGCGACGATCTCGACCTTGAGCCGCGGGATGGTATTGTCGTTGATCGTGGCGCCCAGCGCGCAGGGGGCGTAGATCTCCCCCTTCTGGTCGTAGATGGCCTCCGGAGCGACCGCGGTGGCGCCGAATTCCGTCACCACCCGCTTGACCTTTTCGGCGTCGATATCGGTGGCGACGATCTTGGCGCCTTCCGCGTGCAGGTGTGAGCAGAGGTAGTAGGCCACCTTCCCCGCCCCCTGCACCAAGATCGTCCTGCCCGACAGGCTATCGGTTCCCCAGCGGACTTTGGCCGCCGCCTTCATTCCCATGTAGACGCCGTACCCCGTGACCGGAGAAGGGTCACCCGACAACCCTTGCAGACCGGCCACATGGTCGGTTTCCCGCCGGACAAACTCCATGTCCGCCGGGGAGGTCCCGACATCCTCCGCGGTGATGTAGCGCCCACCCAGCGAATCGACGAATCGGCCATGGGCCCGGAAGAGCGCCTCCCGGTCGGCGCGCTTGTTGTCGCCCAGGATGACCGCTTTGCCGCCCCCGAGATTGAGCCCCGCGGCGGCAGCCTTGTAGGTCATCCCGCGCGCCAGGCGAATGGCATCTCGGATCGCCTCCTCGGTCGAGGCGTAGTTCCAGAATCGGGTGCCGCCCAGCGCCGGCCCAAGGGTCGTGTCGTGGATGACGATGATGCCGAGGTAGTTGCATGAAGGCTCGTGGCAGAAGAGCACCTGCTCGTGGCCCCAGGTTTTCATCTCTCCGAGAACGTCCATGGTTCCTTTCTTCGCTATTCGCTATTCGCTATTCGCTATTCGCTATTCGCTATTCGCTATTCGCTATTCGCTATTCGCTATTCGCCAAAGGTAGTAACGAGTAGCGAATAGCGAGTAGCGAGTAGCGCTAATAACTGTAGAACCCCTTCCCTGACTTCCGCCCCAGATATCCTGCCGCCACCATTCGCCGAAGCAGCGGACAGGGGCGGTACTTCGGATCGCCGAGTCCCTGGTGCATCACTTCGAGGATGGCGAGGCAGACATCGAGTCCGATGAAATCGGCCAGGGCGAGCGGCCCCATCGGGTGGGCCATGCCGAGTTTCATAACGGTGTCGATCGCCTCCGGGGTGGCGACTCCTTCCATTACGGCGTAGACCGCCTCATTGATCATGGGGAGGAGAATGCGGTTCGCGACGAAGCCGGGATAGTCGTTGACCTCGACCGGGGTCTTGCCGAGCGCTTTGGCAACCTCGACCGTTCGCGCCATCGTCGCGTCGGTGGTGGCATGCCCTCGGATCACCTCCACCAATTGCATCACCGGCACCGGATTCATGAAGTGCATTCCGATGACCTGCCCTGGGCGCTTCGTCTTGGCGGCGATTTCGGTGATGGAGATCGAGCTCGTATTGCTGGCCAGGATCGCGGCGGGGGCGCAGAGCTCATCCAGCGTCTTGAAGATCTGGAACTTGAGATCGGGTCGCTCGGTGGCCGCCTCGATGACCAGTTCCGCCTCCTTGGCCCCCGCGAGCGCGCTATTGGTCGTAATACGGGCAAAGACCTCTCCCGACCCTTCCTGGGAGAGGGTCCCCTTCTTCACCTGGCGGTCGAGGTTGGTGCGGATCGTTCCCATCCCCCGTTCCAGCGCCTCCGCCGACACATCGATGAGGGTCACCCGCCATCCATGCTGCGCAAAGACGTGAGCGATACCGTTCCCCATCGTGCCGGCACCAATGACGGCGGCGTGATTCATGTCTGGACCTCCGAGACGTTCCGACGCGAGAGATAGTAGAGCCCACCGATCAGGCAGAGCGAGGCGATAACACCACCCTCTGGACCAAACTCCCCTCCCGTGAGCCAGGCGGGCCCGCCGGGGCCGTAGTCGAGCGCCGGCATCGGGAAGGGCCATCCGCTGACCGGAGCGGCAAGGGCGGCAAGGGCGAGGTTCCAGCCGAGGTGCGCGCCGGTGGCGGTCCAGAGCCCGCCGGCCGAGAAGAACGCCGCCCCGAGCCAGAGCCCGGCAAGCGCGATGTTGAGGACGGCAAGCAGCGTGATCCCCGGATTGAAAAGGTGGCCAAGCCCGAAGAGGAGTGAGAGGGCGAGCATGGCGGGGAGGCGGCCGAAGGCGCGGGAGAGCGCCACGAGCGGAACGCCTCGAAACATGAGCTCTTCCGCCAGCGCGGCGGGAAACAACAGGGCTGCCGTCACGCCGACGCTTCCCAGCCAGGCAGAGAGGGTTCCGCCGTCATCCCGCCAGGCTGCGTGGCCGAGCGGCACGGCAATGACCATCGCTAGGCCGGCGAGGAGGCCGCCGATGGCAAGCCCTCGCCAAAAACCACGAACGCCGGCAGGGGCCGGCGTCAGGCGAAGATCGGCGGCGCCGAAGCGAAGCGCCTTCACGCCGACGAGCCATGTCATGCCGGCGAAGACCGCCAAGAGGACAACCGCCTGGAGCGCGATGGCGGACGTTGGGCCGATACCCCCTTCGGCCATCGGGCGAGCGAAAACCCAGAGCACCGAGAGCACCACCGAAAGACCGCCGGCCAGAAAGACGAGCGACCAGCCGATCGCTCGCCCTTTGCCCATCAGAGCGCCTCGACCGAGAGCGCGACGGCATTCCCTCCACCCAGACAAAGCGTCGCCAGCCCGCTCGCGACACTCCGTTCCTTCATCGCGTAGAGCAGTGTGGTCAGGACCCGCGCCCCGCTGGCGCCGATCGGATGGCCCAGCGCGATCGCGCCGCCATTCACATTGACCCGGTCCCAGTCCCACCCGAGGGCTCGTCCGTCGGCGAGCGCCTGGACGGCAAACGCTTCGTTCGCCTCGATCAGGCCGTAGTCGCCGATCGCGGTATTCGTCTTCGTCATCAGATTGCGCACCGCTTGGATCGGCGCGAAGAAGAGATCCTTCGGCTCGCCGCCGCCGGTGGCGTACCCGGTAATCCGGGCGAGCGGCGTGATCCCGTTCGCGTGGGCGAAGGCGAGGGAACTCACTACCAGCGCGCTGGCGCCGTCGTTGAGCCCCGGCGCGTTCCCCGCCGTGACGGTGCCATCCTTCTGGAACACAGGTTTCAGCTTGGCAAGAGTCTCCACCGTCGAATCCTTCCGCGGCCCCTCATCGTTCTTGAGGGGCACCGGCCCCCCTTTTCCGGGAACCTCGACCGGTACGATCTCCGCGGTGAACCTCCCCGCCTCTTGCGCCGCAACCGCCTTCTGGTGGCTTCGATAGGCGTACTCGTCCTGATCCTGCCGGCTCACCCCCGCCTTCTCCGCGGTGTATTCGGCATAGTTCCCCATGTGATTGTTGCCGAAAGAATCCCAGAGCCCATCGTGGATCATGCCGTCCACCATGGTGGAATTCCCCGCCTTGATCCCGCCCCGCATGCCGTAGACGTAGTGGGGTGAAGCGCTCATCGCCTCCATCCCCCCCGCCACGACGCACTGGGCATCGCCCGCCTTGATCGATTGCGCCGCCAGCATGACCGCCTTGAGCCCCGAGCCGCACACCTTGTTGATCGTCAGCGCCGGGATCGTTCCGGGCAGCCCGGCGTGGATCATTGCCTGACGGCCGGAGGCCTGGCCGGCGCCTCCCTGGAGCACATGCCCCATGATGACATCGTCGATCAGGTCGCCGGCGGCGGCGGGGTCGATGCCCGCCCGCCGGAGCGCTTCCTTGATGACGAGGGTGCCGAGCTGGGGGGCGGTGAAGCTGGAAAGGCCGCCGAGGTACTTGCCGATGGGCGTGCGGCAGGCGGCGAGAATGACGGGGACGTTTGTCTCAGGCACAGTGGGCTCGCGAGGTGAAATACTCGCGGAGAAGTATAGACGCCTGCTGTGGGATTCCGAAGGAGGCAGGCGCTACGGCACCAGCGCCCGCGTCTTGATCTCATGCAGCGCCTTGGCGAGGAACTCGCTGACCGACATCACTTCCTGCTTGTTCCCCGCCCCGCGCACCCGGAGCGCCACGCTATCGGTGTCGATTTCCCGCTGCCCGACCACCAGCATGTACGGCACCTTATGCACTTCGCCATCGCGGATCCGGTAGTTCAGCGTCTCGTGCCCGGCGCTGAGATGGGCCCGGATCCCGGCATCCCGAAGGCGGGAGGTCACCAGCCGGGCGGCGTCGGCCTGGGCATCCGAAATCGGAAGCACCCGGACCTGTTCCGGCGCCAGCCAGAGCGGAAAGGCGCCGGCGAAATGCTCGATCAGAATGGCCATGAATCGCTCGAACGACCCGCTCACCGCCCGGTGAATCACCACCGGGCGGTGCTCGGTGTTGTCTTCCCCGACGTACTTCATGTCGAAGCGCTCGGGATTGTTGTAGTCGAGCTGGATGGTCCCGAGCTGCCACGTTCGTCCGATCGAGTCGGCCACGTCGAAGTCGATCTTCGGCCCGTAGAAGGCGCCGTCCCCCGGCTTGAGCTGGTACGGCATCCCGGTGGCCTCGAGCGCCGCCTTGAGCGCCCCCTCGGCCCGATCCCAGAGCGCGTCGTCCCCCACCCGAACCTCGGGACGGGTGGCGAACTTGAGGGTCGCGGTCAGGCCGAAGGTCTTGTAGTAGGCGAGGATGAAATCGGTGAGCCGCTGCACTTCCTCCGCGATCTGGCTCTGCATGAGGAAGATGTGGCAGTCATCCTGCTGAAACTGGCGCACCCGCGTCAGGCCGGAGAGCGCGCCGGAAATCTCGTTTCGATGCAGCACATCGTAGGTGGTGAACCGAAGGGGCAGATCCCGATAGGAGTGCTTCTTCGCGTTGTACATCAGATAGTGTGACGGGCAATTCATCGGCTTGAGCGACATATCGTGCTCCCCGGTCTCGTTGTCGAGGACGAGGAACATGTTCTCCCGGTATTTCCCCCAGTGTCCGGAGATCTCCCACAGCGCCTTGTTGTACAAGAGCGGTGTCTTGACCTCCCGATAGTCGTCGCGCTGCAGCTCCTGGAGATACTGGTTGATCGTGTTGATCATCGTGGTGCCGCGGTCGGTCCAGAACACGCCGCCGGGCGAGAACGGATGAAAGAGGAAGAGATCGAGCTCCCGTCCCACCCTGCGGTGGTCGCGCTTTCGCGATTCCTCCAGCCGATGGAGATGCCCCTCGAGATCCTCCTTCTTGAACCAGGCCGTCCCGTAGATCCGCTGGAGCATTTGGCGCTTTTCGTCGCCACGCCAGTAGGCCCCCGCCCCGCTCAGCAGTTTGAAGTGCTTGAGCCGTCCGGTGCTCGGAATGTGGGGGCCGCGGCAGAGATCGGTAAACGGGCCGTCTTCGTAGACGGTGATCGTCTCGTCGTCTTTGAGCTCGCTGATTCGTTCGAGTTTGAGCGGGTCGTCGGCAAAGCGGCGGTTGGCTTCGGCGCGATCCACCTCCGCGCGGAGGAAGGGATAGTCCTTCGCGGCCACCTCGCGCATCACCCCTTCGATCTGCTCCAGATCCTCCGGCGTGAACGGGCGCGGCACGTCGAAGTCGTAGTAGAACCCATCCTCGATCGGGGGGCCGAAGCCGATACCGGCCTGCGGGTAGAGCTGCCGCACCGCCGTGGCGAGCACGTGCGCCGCCGAGTGCCGCAGCACTTCGAGCGCCGCCTCGTCGCGGTCGGTGAGGATCGCAATGGGCGCATCTTCCTCGATCGGCCGGGAGAGATCGCGAATCTGCCCATCCACCCGGATCGCGAGGGCGGCGCGCGCGAGCCCGGGACCGATCTGGCGGGCAATCTCCTGCCCCGTCGTCCCTTTCGGCACCTCACGTACGCTCCCGTCGGGTAGCGTCAACTTCACCACGCTCATTGCGGCTCCTCGGTGCCGACCGGTACCACCACCACCGGCGTTCTCCGTTCCAATACGAAAAAGAGGATGAGCCCCGCCAGCACGACGATAGTGAGCAGCGCCAGGCTCCCGACTGGTTTCCGCGGGGTGATTTCGGGCGTGTCAGACATGATGGCTCAAGGTGTTGGGGGCGTCACTCCGGTATTAAGTTAACCGCATGCAACTCGGTCTGACGCGGCGCTTTGGGCGCAAACGCCACCGGCCTCTGGGGCCCTGGGCGCTCCTCGGATTCGGCGCCGGACTTGCCGCCGGATTCGTCATCGGCGAGCTCTTTGGGACCGGCGGCGGCCGCCGGGTCAAGCGGCTGGTCCGGACTCTGGTCGACGGCCGGAAGAAGCCCGAAAGCCGGAGCGCGCTTGCCCAACGGGGGCTCGACGCGCTCTCGGCCGATGTGCGGCTTGCCGGCGAGGCCTTCGAGCTCCTTGCGGTGGGACGGACCGGCTTCGAGCTGCATGGCTGGGTGGCCGACCGGGCCACCCGAGGCGTCGCGATTCGCATTGCCCGTGAGGCACTCGCCGCCGTCTCGGTGGTCAACTGCCTGCTCGTGCGGGGAGAGGACGACGCCCCGCCGCCGCTCACGCTGGACGACAAGCTGAACGT
>JABFSM010000069.1 GCA_013140635.1 Gemmatimonadales bacterium | reverse complement strand
CGGCGGAGGGGGCCAGCAACAGGCGCAGGGCCCGCGGCCGCGGGTTGTGCTTCAGTTCCCGGCCAGCTCCGACAACATGCTGCTTTCCGGGACCCTGGCCGGCGGCCAGGCGTTGCAGGGTCGTCCGCAGTTGCTCGACGCGCCGATAGGCAGGGGCCATGTAGTGATGTTCGCCATTCGCCCCTTCTGGCGGTGGCAAACTCAGGGGACCTTCTTCTTCGGCTTCAACGCGATCCTCAACTGGAACGACCTGGACGCCGGAAAACCCGAGCCGACGAGTCGGCCGGTGGGCGGGCAGTAGGAGAGAGGTCGCGAAGGCAGTAAGAAGCGGCCCGCGTCGACGGACGCGGGCCGCTTCTTCGTTCAGCAGATGATATTCGCTTTGCCGTCGATGACGGCCCGCGCCGGCACGGTGCCATTCGGCCGAGCCGGAAAGCGCGAGTTCGCGTCGTGCGCCGCCGCCTGCAGGAGGCGAATCGTCGCTTCGGGAAGTGAGAATTCGGCGCCGGCGCCAAAGGCCTTCGGGGGAAGGTCGCGCGCGTCCTTCCCCGTGATGCGCTCGTAGATCGTAAGGGCGGCCAGGAACGAGCCCATACTCGAGGGGTGGAACCCGTCGAAGCCATAGAGCGGAAGGGCGGAATTCGCGGCCCACGCCGAACGCCACGCCTCTCCGGCGGGAAGGAAAACCCCGTCCACTTCGCGGGCGGCGTCCTGGAATGAGGTTCGCACGTCGTCGAAGAATGCCTGAGAGCCCTGGGCCGTCGGCCACGTCATGAAGAGGGCAGGTGTGGCGCCGGCGGCCCGGATTAGCGGGTCGAAGAGCTTTGCCGAGAGCACCAGGGTGTCTCGGCAGAGCCCGCTGGGCGTCGGCCCTTGCTGCAGGATGACGAAATCCCAGTGCCGGCTCTGAATGGCGGCAACCGCATTACTGGCGCCGTTCAAGTGATCGATCAGGGCAAGCCCCGATCCGGTGGCGCTGGCCACTCGAACCGTTTCACCAGCCGAGGCCGCAATGGCCTGAAGCGTGGCGGGGAGATCGTTCTCGTAGGTCAGGCTATTCCCAACGAATAGAACCTGAAGTCCGTCGGTGGGGAGTGGTTCCGGGTCCGGTTGGGTGAGACACGCACTCGAGGCGGTGAGACACCAAATCGCGCACAGTCGTAGTAGAGACATAGAACGCAAGATAATGACAGGTCGCTCCTCCGCGGGACACTACCGGGCTCCCGCAAGGAGGAGAGTGTTTCGCACCGCATCGTCGACGGCGTGCGTTGGAGCGAAAACGACCATGCCGTCCTTGAGCAACACAAAGGTGGGCGTGCCGGAGGCGGAGAAAGCGCCGTTCAAGCTCCTCGCCGGATCGAACACCCGCTTCCCACGAACGATCGCCTCGCCAGATGCATCGTGAGCCGCCACCTCGAGGGGCAGCGCCTCGGTGACGAAGAGCATCCGGATGCCCCGTTCGCCGAGGAGGGCTTCGTATCGCTTGAGCCGTGTGAGAGCGCTTCGCGAATAGGGACACCATGGGTGCCAAAACACCACCATGGTCGGTCCAGTGGCCGCGACCTCACCGAGGTCTATCGACGTAGCGGCGCTGTCCTGTGCCCGAGCCGCGCTCAAGTCGATGTGCCGGCTGACCACCTGGCTCCCAGCGTCAGCCGCGACATCCGCGATGGCCTTGGCGGTGACGGCGCGCCAGGCGGAGTCCCCGGCAGCCTCACGGCCCGCTTTCCAGATCGAGTCCCGCAGCGAAGCCGGAGCAAGGAGATCGGTCGCCCGGAGCGCCTGGACCCAGAGAGCGGTCTCCCTCTCTCCGGTGGAGCGAAGCGGCGCTTCGATCTTGGCCAGCACGCTCACCCACGGCCCAAGCCGAACCGCCACCCGCAGTGTGTCCCGAGCACTCGACAAATCGCCGCCGGCAAAGAGCGCCATGCCGAGTGCCACAAGGAGTTCCTGATGCTCCCGCGCATCCACCCGTGCCTGCTCGGTGCGTGTCGTCTGCAACTCGCGGCGGGCGTTGCTGGTACTGTCGAGGTCGCGGAGAGCTTGCCTGAGCTGTTCCAGCCCGAAGCTACGCTCGGTCGGTTGCGCGGCGATCCGCCGCGCCACCAGGGCCCGGTCCCAGGGCCGGATGGCCAGCCAGCGCTCCGCCCAGACGCGGATCGCCGCGCCGTCGCCGGCCCCGATGGCGGCATTCAGCGACACATCGAGCAGGCGCGGGTGCGCCGAATACCCCGCCTCGGCCCAGAGCGAGTCGGCTCCGGCAAGGAAGCGCTTTCGGTCTTTTCCGGCCGCTCTCATCAGCCGGAAGACGCGCTGTTCTATCGACCTCGGATGAGTGGGATACAACTCGATGAGGCGGTTTTCCCACGATTGAAAGGTGGCCATGCCCGCCGAGTCGGGCTGACTGCCCATCGTGAGCATTGCGTAGAGAAGCATGCCCTCAGCCGCCGCTCCGGAGAGGCCGTTCCTGCCCGCCAGCGCTCGGTGAAGGGAGTCGAACCGAGCCCGGTGTTCGGCAACCAGCGGGGGCGTGTCCGGCTCCGAGGCACGCAGGATCGCCCAGCGCCAAGGGTTGTCGGGATATCGAACCGCGGCATCGCGCAGGGTGCCTATCGCTCGCCCGAAGTCATAGGCCATTTCGTCGTAGGCCCGCTGTTCGAGCGCCGCTTCCGCGGCGGCTCCGTTGCGGCCGGCCGCCAGATACCAGAGACGGCCTCCATTCGCGTCCACGAGGGCTCCCGCCGTATCCTCGACGGCGAACGCTCCGATCACCGCACCGGCGGGAAACCGAAAGCGGCCGGCATAGCGGCCCTGCCCGCGGCGGTCGAGGGTCGCGGCGGCGACCTGCCGAACGCCGTCGAGGCGGAAGCCCCGCGTCGAGTCGCGAAACCGTGCCCGGAGGATCAGCCGAGGCAAGGATGTCATGGCGCCGGTGGCGCGGTATTCCACCTCTACCTCTTCTCCCGGCGTAACGAAGGGAATGCCAAATCGGAGTTCGCTCCGCGCCGCCTCGAGTGCGCGCGGCCGCAGTGCGGCAAAGACCATGAGGCCGAGAATGGCCGCCATGCCGGCCGAGAGGAGGATGCGGCGGCCGGCCGACGAGGCCGCAGTGGCGGACGCCAGCGGGAGAAGGACCTCGTCGCCGCGATCGAGCCGCGCGCCGACACGCTGCCAGACGGCGGTGAGGTCGGGCTCGGCCCGCATGGCGCGTTGGGCGAGCGACGGAAGCTCTCGAAGCCGGAGAATCGTCGCGCGGCACCGCGGACAGGCCGCGAGGTGCGCCGCGAGGCGCCGTTGCTCCCCAGCCGAGGCGGTCTTCTCGACATAACGTGTCAGCGCGGCGAACGAAGGATGCGGCCACATATCTACCTTCCGTCGAGACTGGTGCAGAGTGCCCGCTTGGCACGGTGGAGGCAGGTCATGGACGCGCCGGCCGAAATGCCAAGAAGGGAAGCGATTTCTTCGTGGGAATAGCCTTCGACTTCTTTGAGGAGGAAGACCTGCCGATGCCGGACCGCGAGGCGGTCGATCGACTGCTTGAGGTCGATGGCCGCGTCGAGGTCCGAGGCGCCGGCCTCGTGAAGGTCCGCCAGGCCGGCCGAATCGCCCTCGCGCCGCCGCCGCATCGACATGAGGGCGGTCGTCGCCGCTACTCGGCGCAGCCACCCGCCGAAGCTTCCGCGGCCTAAAAACGACCGCGCGGCGCGAGGAAGCCCGACGAAGACGTCTTGCAGGACATCCTCCGAATCGGCGGCGGAGCCCATGATGGCGTAGGCGGTGCGGTAGACGAGGGTGGCGTGGGTCGCATAGAGCGCCGCGAGCGCATCCCGGTCTCCCTCCGCACACCTCCGTACCAGAGCACTCTCGGAGTCGAGGTCGCCGTTGTCGCCGGTCATGCCGGCTCGATGGGTCGTCATGTTACCACATTGATGCGTGGTGCTGGGGAAACCTTACAGGGGAGGCCCGGCTATTGAATGGTGATCGTACCTCTGAGGCGGATGTCTTGGGAGGAGGCCCCGATCGTCACCCGGAACTCCCCCGGCTCCACGATCCGCCGCATACGGGCGTCGAGCAGGGCGAGGTCCTCACCGGTAAGGGCGAACTCGACGGTGGTGGATTGGCCGGCGGCAAGGTGCACCCGACGGAACCGGCGGAGTTCCTGCACCGGCCGCGCCACCGATCCGATCAAGTCGCGCAGGTAGAGCTGCACGACTTCGTCACCGGCGCGGGCACCGGTATTCCCCAGGCGGAAGCGCACGATGTGCCGGAGGGCATCCGATCCGATCGACGGCTCCGATGAGATGGCAAGATCGGAGTATTCGAAGGTGGTGTAGCTCAGTCCGAAGCCGAAAGGGAAGAGCGGCTTTCCGGTGCCGTCCAGATAGTCGTCGCCGCGGCCGGTGGGCTTGTGGTTGTAGTAGAGGGGGAGCTGTCCCTCGTTGAGGGGAAAGCTTATCGGCAGCCGTCCCCCGGGGTTCGAGTCGCCGAAGAGCGTCTCCGCCACCGCTCGGCCCCCTTCCTGCCCGGGATACCAGACATCGAGCACCGCGCCGACCCGGTCGAGCCAGCCGTTCATCGTTATGGCGCTGCCGCCGACGAGCACGACAGCCACCGATGTACCCGTCGCCGCCACGGCGCGAATCAACTCCTCTTGGAGCCCCGGCAACTTGAGCGACGATCGATCGCGGAATTCCCCCTCCTCGATTCCCGCCACGACAATCGCCACCTCACTCGCTCGGGCGAGCGCCACCGCCTCCACAATTCGGGCGCGCCCGTCCTTCGGAACCCCATGGTCCCAGACCAGGGTGAAGTGGACATTTCCCGCACTCTCGAAATACTCGAGCCTGATGTCGTACTCCCGTCCGGCACGCACGGAAACCGGGGCTAGCGTGGCGCGGGTCGTTTGCCGGCGCCAATTGTCGATGACCAGCTTCCCGTCGAGGTAGAGCCGGTAGCCGTCATTGCCCAGGACACCGAGTCGCAGCATTCCAGTTACCGGCGCTATGAGCTTTCCAGTCCACCGAACGGAGTACCAGTCGACCGGGATGCCGCGCGCCGGGGCGCCGAAGGTCCAGGTGAAATCGAGCGCCGGGTCGATCCGCACCACCTTCGGGTCGCCGGCAAGCGTGATGTTATCGAAGTATTCGCCGCGGAGCCCGGGGACCTTCTTGCCGTCGGTCACCGTCGAAAGCGCGGTTGAGGGGACCGGACGATAGGCAGGCTCAAGCCGGCCGGGCCCCTTGGCGTAGCGTACGGTGGTGGCGGGGCCGAGCAAGGTCCGGATGCCGTCCAGGATGGAGATCTTCCGTCCGACCGGCCCGGTGTATCCGCCCAGCCTTCCTTCCTCCGCGTCGGCGCCGATCACCGCCACCCGCCGGAGTGACTTGGATAGCGGAAGGAGGCGGCGCTCGTTCTTGAGAAGGACGATCGACTTGCGAGCGGCCTCGAGCGCAAGATCGCGATGGGCCGGGTCCGCTGATATGCGTCCCGCCGCTTCGGGATCTACGTATGGCCGCTCGAAGAGGCCGAGCTCGAACTTGAGCCGAAGCACCCGCGCCACTGCGCTGTCGGTGGCCGCCGGATCGACCGCCCCGTTGCGGAACGCTTCCCAGAAGAGCGGTGCCTGGCCTACCGAGCTCTGGAAGATCACGTCGAGTCCCGCTTCGATTGCCTGCTTCGTCGCTTCGGCGTAGTCCTTCGAGGTGTAGTGGAGCACCTTCGAACCGCCGGTGCCGGCGGCATCGCTGATGACGACACCGCCGAAGCCCCACTCCCGTCGGAGCTTCGTGGTAAGGAGCCACGGACTTGCCGAGGCGGGGAGTCCATCGACCGAGTTGTAGGCCGCCATGACCGATCGGGCCTTTCCTCGACCGATCGCCGTCCGGAACGCGGGGAAGTAGATCTCCTCGAGGAGCCGTTCGCTGAAGTGGATCGGGTAGCTGTCGCGGCCGCCGTCGCCGACATTCGCGGCAAAGTGCTTCGGCGTCGTGACGATCCCGGCGCGCTCGAACGGCTCGATGAAGGCGAGTCCCATACTTGAGGTGAGATAGGGGTCTTCGCCGTAGGTTTCCTCGGTCCGGCCCCAGCGCACGTCCCTCGCGATGTTGATGACCGGCGAGAGAACCTGCCGCACCCCGCGCGAGCCTGATTCTCTCGCGATCGTCTGTGCCACGCGCCCCATCAGCGCCGTATCCCAGGAGGCCGCAAGGCCGATCGCTTGCGGAAAGACCGTCGCTCCCTCTTGCACCAGACCGTGGAGCGCTTCTTCGAAGGGAATGGCCGGAATCCCGAGCCGGGTTCCCTCGGTGAAATGCCGCTGTGCCCGGTTGATTCGCTCGGCATTGATCCGCGCCGCGGCCGCCGGGTCCTGCTCCTTGATCGGCGCGCCGCGGAGCTGCAGGCCAAAGAGGCTGTGGGTGAACTTCGATTGCTCGGCGTCGAAGTCGCCGGGCACCATGTAGAGCTGCCAGAACTTTTCTTCCAGCGTCATCCGCGAGAGCAGGTCGCGGACTCGCTGTTCCGTGGGGAGCAGCGAGTCTTGGTAGGGCAAGCGCGCGGGGCGCTGCTGGGCGGTTGCGGCGCCGGCCTGCAGCGCGAGCAACATGGCTGGGAGCGCGGAACGGAGGCGATTCGGCACAGTATTCGCAATGTAGCGTTATCTTCCCTCTTGCGTCGAGACTTGGCGCGCTGTCGCTCAAGCCCAGGATATTCGTGCCGTTCAGTGCATTGAAGTTGCATCCCGACCTTGGCCGCGGCTTGAAAGAGCTCGGCTTCACCCGACCGACCCCCATTCAATCGGAGGCCATTCCTCCGGCGCTCGAAGGCAAAGATCTCCTCGCCTGCGCCATGACCGGCAGTGGGAAGACGGCGGCCTTTCTGCTCCCGATTCTCCACCGTCTGATCGGCAAGTCCCGCGGGAAAACCCGCGCGTTGGTGCTGACGCCGACCCGCGAACTCGCCGCCCAGATCCACGAAGACATGAACGACATCGCGGTGCACACGCCGCTCACGTCGGCGCCGGTCTTCGGCGGCGTTGGGATGGGGCCGCAGGAGCATGCCTTCCGCAGCGGCGTCGACCTGATCGTCGCCACGCCGGGCCGGCTCCTCGACCATTTCCGCTTTCCCTACGCCAAGCTCGATGCGCTCGAGTATCTGGTGCTGGACGAGGCGGACCGAATGCTCGACATGGGATTCCTGCCCGACATCCGCCGGATTCTCCGCCACCTTCCCGAACGACGCCAGACCCTCTTCTTCAGCGCGACGATGCCGCCGCCGATTGCCCAGCTTGCGGGCGAGATGCTCAAGCGCCCCGTCACGATCAACGTGCAGCGCCAATCGACGCCGGCGGTGGGAATCACTCAAGCGGTCTACCCGGTGCCGCAGGAGGCCAAAGCGCTTCTCCTCCTGGAGCTGCTCAAGCGGGGCGACATCAACGAGGCGCTCGTCTTTACCCGCACGAAGCATCGGGCCAACCGGCTTTCGGAACAACTCATCCGGGGCGGTATCAAGGCGGAGCGGATTCACGGCAATCGGTCGCAGGCACAGCGGACCGAAGCGCTGGCCGGGTTCAAGGCGGGGAAGTACCGGGTGTTGGTGGCCACCGACATCGCCGCCCGCGGCATCGACATAACGGCCCTTGGCCATGTGGTGAATTTCGATGTGCCGCTGGTGCCCGATGACTACATCCACCGAGTGGGCCGCACGGCGCGGGCGGAGGCCACCGGCGACGCCTTCACTTTCGTGGCGCCCCAGGAAGAGAACGAGCTCAAGGCGATCGAGCGGGCGGTTGGGAAGCGGCTGCCCCGGGTGACGGTGCCCGACTTCAACTATAACGCCCGTCCCGCGGCGGTGCTGGAAGTGCCGATTGCGGAGCGGATCGCGGCAATCCGGGCCAGAAAGTCGGAGGAGCGAGCCCGGGCCAAGGCCAAGGTGGAACGCCGCAGCGCGCATCAGGCGGCGGAGTTGGCCCGGCAGAAGCGGCGGCCGCGGTAGCTAGCGCCGACGTGACGTATCAGGACGAAGTGGCCGTGATCGCCGTCAGGCAGTCGAGCACGTCCCCGGCCGAGTAGTGGGCCCGGCCCGCCAGAAATTCTCCGATCCGTTCGAGATCGTCTCCGCTGGTGAGCAGAGGCGGTTCCACCTGCCCGTTGGTGCGGAGTTGGCCCAGGCCAAGGTCGGCGGTCAGTGCGTTGCAGAGGCAGCGGCGGCCCACGGTGTCTTCGATCTTGCCGCCCTTCCTGACGTACGCATCCACCGGCTCTCCGGCGCAGCGATAGCCGATCTTCCCTTCCGGAGTCCAATAGGCCACTCGGAGGCCGCCGAGGTCGCAGAGCCGCTCCCGTTCGACGTCGCCTCCCGGCGCGCCGGGCCAGCTCACCACCTTGAACGGATATCCGGTGGGCGAAGCCCGCGGATCGGTGAGCACCGTCACTTCACCGCGCGCGGCGTGCTCCAGTACGGAGCGCTTCAGGTCCCGGGCGAGACCCGATTCGTCACAATAGGCAAAGAGCGTCCCTACCTGGATGCCGGAGGCCCCGGCCGCCAGCGCTTCCTGCAAGCGCCCCTGACGCCCGGTCCCGCCCGCAAGCCAGAACGGAAGGCCGAGCTCGGCCATCTTCGCCAGGTCGACCACGTCCCGCTCGCCATAGACCGGTTCCCCCCGCTCATTGAAGCGGGGCTCCCCACGCGGCGGAGCGTTATGGCCCCCTGCGGTCGGGCCCTCGATCACGAAGCCGTCGACCCGGCCGCTCGCCTTGCGGGCCAGCATGGTGGCGAGGGAGTTGCTGGCGATGATGGCGAGGAAGAGGGGACGATGAAGCTCCGGGGGCGTCGCGCTCCAGAACCCCTTCGGGTCGAAGGTGAGGTGCTCTTCCCGGCCCGACGGGAGACCTTCCACCTCGAATCGGAGCGAGGCGGCCTCGTGGCGCGCCAGATGGTCGAGGGCGGCCGGGATCTCGCGGGGAATACCGGCGCCCATCAGGATCACGTCGGTGCCCGCCAGCATGGCGCCGTAGAGCGAGGGCAGGGTGGGAATCTGCACCTTGGTGAGGAGGTTCATCCCCACCATTCCCTGGTGCCCCTCCTTGGCCAGATACACCTCGACGAAGGCGGCAAGCACGGTCACCAACTGCCGGGCCAGGCTCATCGTCTGCTTGTACACTGGGAGCATCTTGTACGGCGTTCCGGGGGGTCGGCCGTCAGGGCGAAAGTAGAGACGCAGCACATCCTCCGCGATACGAGGCAGCGGAAACGCCGTCATCACGCGACGCATGTGGCCCCCGGCGTCGCCGTCTTGGAGCCGGCGCACCATGACCGTATCGAGGGCCGTGCCGGACACGACTCCCAACTGACCCCGAAGTGATACTGCGCGCGCCAGGCGCCAGTCGGAAATACCGACTCCCATGCCGCCCTGGATGATCTCTGGAATTGAAGGAACGCTCATAGACCGGGGCCCCCGTCGCCCTCGCCCGACGCGGGCATGACCTCCAGCAACTCCTTCACCCGGCCCCACCCGCCGTCGAGTCTCCAGAGAATGTGCCCGCGTTGGTCCACGACCATCACCGTGCCAGTGTGATCGATGTCTCCGGTCGTGTCGTTGCGGCGGCGCTCGATTCCCAGCGCATCGAGCGTCCGCTCCACCTCTTCAATACCCCCCGAAAGCACCCGGTCCTCGGGACCGAGCTCCCACGCCGCCGCGAGCGAGGCGAGGCGCGCCGGCGTGTCCCGCCACGGATCCAGGGAGACGATGAGAAGTGGCACATCCGGTCGGCCGGCCCTCGCACGTGCGGCCCGCACGTCGCGCACGATCGTGGGACAGACCGTCGTGCAATGGCCGAACGCGAAGGTGAGGAGCGCCGGCCGATCCCGATGCTCCGCGAGCGAGGTGCGCCGGCCCCGCTGGTCGATCAGGACGAAGCTGGAGGCGTCGACATTCACCCGGGTGGGGGTTCCGGGAGCCGGCGGCGGCGGCGCCGCTCCGAGCCCGGTGGCGAACGCCACCCGCCGCCCAGCGGCCACCAGGCCGACGAGCACTCCCATCACGATCACTACCATCACCGGACCCCACCGGCGGTCGGCGCGCATCCACTGGAGATCGGCGCGCAGCGCACCGCCCCAGACCGCGAGGAGCGCGCCCACCATTCCTATCGGTTCCCCGATCAGCAGAATCCACCCTCCGGTATCGGGCAACCCCCCGGGCGCCGACCCGAAGCACGCCGCCCGAGTGCGCAGCAACCACACCGGCTCGACCGCCCCGGCCGGCCAGAGCGCGAGCGCCCACCACGCTGCCGTAATCAAGAGAATCAGCAGCAGCGTGAAGGATGCCGCGCCGGGCCGGGCGGCGCGCGGCACCATCATCCGATCTTCCACAGGAAGCTGAGCAGCTTCCAGTTGGTGAAGTAGTAGAGCATGAACGCCACGAGGAACACGCCCACCAGCACCAGGGTACCGGGCGTGGCGCCCGCGATGCCGCGCCCGGGCGCATGCAGCGACTCGTTGATCTCGTCGACGTTGGGGGCGTGGACCGGCGGATGGGTCAGCCCCTGCGGGATTCCCGCGATCTCAGCGCCCTGGGGAATTGCGGTTACCGCCTCGCCGAAGAACACCGACTTCACCGCGATGAGGATGAACGACAGGGCGCCGATCACGGCGATGATCCCGCCGATTCCCATCACGGCAAGGAAGAGATCCACCGCCGGATTGAACTGGACGTCGAACGGCGCCTGCGAGAACGAAATATCCCAATGGCGCCGCGGCACGCCGAAGCTGCCGGCAAAGGTCATCCCCATCACCAGGAGAAGCAGGCCGCCGGCAAACAGATAGGGCTGAAGCCGGGCGAGCCCCCAGAAGGCGACCTTGCGCCGGAAGATCAGCGGCAGCAGGTAATACGTGGCGCCCATGAAAGCGAGCGCCGTGCCGCTCACCACCGTCGAGTGGAAGTGGCCGGGGATGCGCAGCGTGTTGTGGGCGATGATGTTGATCTGCTCGGTCCCGAGCGTCACCCCGGTGATCCCGCCCACGAATCCGAAGACGATGACCGACAGCACCAGCGAAGAGAATCCCGGGTCTCCCCACGGAGCGCGGCGGAGCCAACCGAAGAGCCCATCGGTGAATCCGCGCAGCCGCATGCCCAACTCCATGCCCGCGGGCACGGTAAAGCCATGGACCATGGAGGCGAGCACCGCCATGTACATGAAGTAGGAGGTGTTCACGATCTTCCAGGCGGAGCTGAATCCGGGATCCACCAGCAGGTGGTGGGCCGAGGCCATCGAGATGAACAGGATGTAGAGCACGAAGGCCGAACGGCTGACCTTTTCGTTCAGCACGACCGCGCCGATGGTCAGGCCGCCCAGCATGTACCAGATGGCCACCATCGCGGCGACGTTGATCTGCTGGGACGAATGGCCCAAGGCCCACCAGATCAAGCGGTAGAACTGCGGGTCGACCGTAGGGATCAGCCCGATCGACCAGAGGAAGGTCGGAACGTAGATCAGGGCACCGTGCACCAGGGTGATCACCGCAATGATGGCCGCCGTGACGGCGCCGTACACCACCAGCGGCATCGAGCCGGCATAGGTCTTCTCCCGTTTGGCGATCACCAGCGTGGCAAAGAACTGGCAGACCACCAGCAGGGCCCCCACCGCGAAGAGGATGACGCCCAGGTAGAACAGCGGATGCGCCTTAAGCGGCGGATAGGAGGTGAAGAGCACGTCGGCGTGGCCGCTCCATTGCGCCCACTCGACGATGAGCGATCCCGCCAGCATGAGCCCGAAGTTGACCCAGCCAAGCTTCGGCGCCGCCGGCCGCGCGTTGAGCAGTACGGTGCTAGCGAACCAGAGCACCGCCATCTCGAAGTAGATGATGAAGAAGATCAGCATGTTCATGCCGTGCACCCCGAGCAGCCGGTAGTACCACACGGCCGGGAGGAGGTGCACCGCCTGCCATCGCGTCAGTACGAGGAGCAGCGCCGCGATGGCACCCACCAGCAGGGACACGATCGCCACCACCGCGTTCGCCTTGATGAGCCGCTCGGCCTGCAGGTGGATCGTGCGGCCGGTCGCGGGGCAGATCCGGAATGAAGCCGCCGGGGGCGCGGTCATGGGGCACCTCCCGAACGGATCCGTGCCCTAGCGTTGTCGGCCACTGGCTGGCCGGCCTCGTCCACGACAATGACCCGGCCGACCATGGCGTGATGGCCGATACCGCAGAACTCATTGCAGATGATGCGGAAGTCGCCCGAGGCGGTCGGCGTGACCCGCAGCCCGTAGTCGTAGCCCGGCACAACCTGGAAATTGACGTTGACGGGGAAGAGGGAGAAACCGTGATTCACGTCCAGCGAGGACAGATGGAGCATGTACTCCTTCCCGCGCTGGAGCTTGAGAATCGGGTACCACTGGAACGTCAGGCCGACGAGGTACACCTCGGCTCCCGGAGGAGGCTCGACGATCGGTATCCCCTGGTCCTCGCCGACCTTGTACTGCTTGGCGAACGCCAACGTGCGGGCATAGTACGCGCTGGGCACCACCCGGCGCCGGACACCCGAGGGATTCTGCCCGCCCCGGTAGTGCCATAACGGCATCATCGCGAAGAGCACCATGCACCAGCCGAAGGCGATGGCGACCCAGATCTTCTCCGCCTTGTGCGCCGGCCTCCACCAGATGCCCGGTACCGGATCGAGTCCGGTATGAACCTTGGTCAGCATCACGACCTCTCAGGGAAGGGTGGCCTTCGGCATCGAGAGGATTTCCCACACCCCCCAGCCGGTGTACACCACGAACATGATGAGCATGCCGACAACGAGCAGCAGAAAGACATTGTCGAAGAGCCGCTGTCCGAGGGGCGGGCGCTCCACGGGCTCCTCTGGGGGACTGGGCGTGGGCGACATGCAGATCCTCCTTTCGATGGTCGAACGGGATCGCTCAGGCAGCGTGGTTTCGAGTATCCTGTTTGAGAAGGTCCGCGACCATCGTCTGCCGGAAGAAGTTCTCAACCGACGCCGCTACGCGGGACCAGCGGTGGTGGGCCTGGCACGGATGCGTGTCACCGCAGTTGGCCCGTCCGACCAGGCAGCGTCGTTCACCGGCGGGCTCGAACGGGCCCACCACGCGGGACAGGGCCAGGCGGTCAGGGGGATCGGCCAACTGAAATCCACCCTTCGGCCCCCGCGCCGAGCGCAAGACACCGGCTCGAGCCAGGATGTGTAAAGTCTTCGAGAGATAGTTCCGTGGAGTGCGGAGCGCCGCCGCGATGTCATCCACCCGCACGGGGCCGTCGGCCGCATGCTCGGCGATGTATAGCACGGCGCGGACTGCGCTCTGGGCGGTACTGTTGAGCCACATGTGTGAAGGACCGGATGGAGAAATCTTGCTAACATCATGATCATATGATAAACTGAGGCCAACGTCAATATGCGTTTCCTCGCGCGCCCGTTCCGCCGGCTCCTCACCGGTCTCGATGCCGTCTTCACGAGGCTCTACGGGTGGCAGCAGAACCCCCTGCACCAGACCGGCACCGTGGCCGTGGCCATGCTCCTGGTGCTGCTCGGCACGGGGCTCTATCTCGTTCTGGTCTATCGGGTTGGCTCCCCGGCCGCCTCGGTGGCGCGTCTCGCCGCCGACCCGTGGCTCGGCGCCTGGATGCGGACCCTTCATCGCTACGCTTCCGATCTCTTCGTCATCGCCGCGGGCCTCCACGCCGTCCGCATGTTCACCCAGGATCGGAGCTGGGGCCCCCGCACCCTTGCCTGGGTGTCGGGCCTCTTTCTGCTCGGGGCCGGCCTGGTGTGCGCCTGGACCGGATTCGTCATGGCCTGGGACACGTTCGGTGAGCGCCTCGCACTCGAGGGAGGCCGGCTCCTCGACGTGCTGCCGATCTTCTCCGAACCGCTCAGCCGAATCTTCGCCGGCGACGGCCCGGTGCCGAACGCCTTCTTCTTCGTCAACCTCTTCGTGCATATCGCTCTCCCGCTCGGGTTGGGCGCCGGGCTTTGGCTTCACGTCTCCCGGCTGGCCCGTCCGGTGCTGCTCCCGCCCCGGCGGCTGATGTGGGGGATCATTGGCGCCCTGACGGTCGCCTCGGTCCTGATCCCCGCCCCGCTCGGCCCCGCCGCCGATCCGCTGCGGCTCTCTCCATCCACACCGATCGATCTCGTCGTGGCGTGGTGGCTGCCCGTCTCGGAGCGGTTGCCCGCGGGCCTCGCATGGAGCGGCGTGCTCGCCGGAGCGCTACTCGGATTGCTGGTGCCGCGCCTAACCCGCCGCCCCCGGGAAGGAAGCTGGGCCTCCAGCATCGTGGACACCCGTCTCTGCACCGGCTGTAACCAGTGCCCGCAGGATTGTCCCTGGGAAGCGATCACGATGGTGGCGCGAGACGACGACCGTCCCACCCTCGTGGCGCAAGTGAATGCCTCCCGCTGCGTGAGCTGCGGCATTTGCGCCGGTTCCTGCGCGCCGATGGGGGTCGGCCCGCCGACTCGGAGCGGGCGGGACCAACTGACCGAGCTGCGGGAGGTCGCTCTGCTCACCCTCGCCGGGGGCGGTGCCGCTCCCCCCATCGCGGTGTGTTGCGCCCAGGCGCCCCTGGCTCATCTCTCCGCATTGCGGAGCCGCGGAGCTCACATCCACCAGGTCCCCTGCGTGGGTAACCTGCATTCCTCGGTGGTCGAGCTGTTCATCCGGAACGGAGCGCCCGGCGTTATCGTCTGCGGATGCCCGCCGCGCGATTGCGTCGGCCGCGAAGGACCCAAGTGGCTCCATGAGCGTCTCTTCAACGACCGGGAGGCGGAGTTACAGCCCCGGGTGGACCGGCGCCGAGTGCGCACCGCAACCCTGGCGCCGGGAGATCTTGTCGGAACGATGGCCGCATTTGAGCAATTCACCCGAGCACTCGCCGCGCTTGGTGCCCCCGCGCCCGAGCGGGACACCGTTATCGAGGCCGTGTGCGAGCCGGTCCCTCTCGAGGAGGCCGCCAAGTGAGCCCGGCCCGGATCTTCGCCGCCGGGATCGCCAGCGCGGCGGGGCTGGCACTCCTGGCGTACGCGTCCGGGGCCCCGCTTGCCTCTCACGGAGAGGACGCGGCGCGGCTGCGCTTGTCGTGGAGCGCCCGCCCCGAGCGGATCGAGGTGTGCCGGCAGCTCTCCGCCGAAGAACAAGCCCGCCGCGGAGAGCACATGCGCCAGCGGGTGGAGTGTGAGGGAGGGTTCGCCACCTACGCGCTTCGCGTGGAGGTCGACGACCGTGCCATCGGGGAGACGGTGATCCGCGGCGCGGGCCTCCGGCACGATCGGCCGCTCTACCTGCTCAAGGACTACGCCGTTTCTCCCGGGCCGCATCGGTTCAAAGTCGCCCTGACCCGTCGGGAATCGGCGGATACTGGTACGGTCGCTCTGTCCGGCGTAGCGGTGCCCGAAGCAGACACCGGTCTCTACGCCGGGCGCGCCCAGCGGGAGGCCGTGGAGAGGGCACGACGGACGCGTGCCGCCATCCCGGCCACCTTGGTGCTCGACACGGCCCTGACGTTCGCCCCCGGACGGGTGGTACTCGTCACGTTCAACGCCGAACGGCGGCTCCTCGAACTGCGCACCGAATCGCGGCGGCCATGAGCGCTCCTTCGGATGACCGGGTACGGCGCTGGTTGGTGGCTTCGGCGGCCGCGGTGGTCCTCGCCGTGGCGATCGGGGGCATTACCCGGCTCACCGAGAGCGGACTCTCCATCACCGAGTGGCGGCCGGTGTCGGGGGTCCTGCCGCCGCTCTCCGCCGCCGAATGGAATGACGCGTACCGGCGCTATCTGGCCATTCCCGAAGCGCGGACGGTTCACCGTGGAATCACGTTAGGCGGGTTTCAGGCCCTCTTCTGGTGGGAGTGGGTGCATCGCCTGCTCGCCCGCCTGGTCGGGCTGGTCTTGGCGGCGCCCTATTTCGTCTTGTTGTTCCGAGATGACCTCCGGCCGGCTCACCGCCGACGGTTGCTTCTCCTCCCGGTGCTCGCGGCGGCGCAGGGGGCGTTAGGCTGGTACATGGTGAAGAGCGGCCTGGAAGTCCGTCTCGACGTCAGCCCCTACCGACTTACCGCCCATCTCGGCATGGCGCTGGCCATCTACGTCGTCTGTGTGTGGACGGCGCTGGAGTTGGGGCCACGCCGGCCCGCCCCGAGCGGAGCGCCGCCGTCCCTGCGCGTCCGGTTGATGGTGGCGGTGTGCCTGACGATCGTCACCATGCTCTCGGGCGGCTTCGTGGCCGGCCTCGACGCCGGCAAGGTGTACAATACTTTCCCGCTGATGGGGGGCCGGATCGTGCCTCCAGGATACCTCCTGCCCGGCACCGGCTGGCGCAACGCCTTCGAGAACCCAGCCGCCGCGCAGTTCCACCATCGCCTTCTGGCTCTCGGTACCGCCGCGTTCCTCCTCACCCTCGCCGCCGCGGGCCGGAGGCCCGGCGTGCCGATGCCGCTCCGCCGGGCGACCGGGGCGGCGGGGCTGATCGTGCTGGTGCAGGTCGGTCTCGGCATCGCAACCCTGCTCCTGAGGGTGCCGATCACCGTCGCCGTCCTCCACCAGGTCATCGGCCTGGCGGTGCTCACCGCGGTGCTCGTGGCGGCCCATCACGCCCAGGGCGGCCGAATGACCTCCCTCCCCCTCACGCCGAGCCGCCCGTGAAGTTCAAGACGATCATCGAGCCGTTCCGCATCAAGACGGTCGAGCCGATCCGCCAGAGTACCGAGGCGCACCGGGCGGCGGCCATCCGCGCCGCTCACTACAACGTCTTCCAGCTCGATGCCGAAGACGTGCTCATCGACCTCCTCACCGATTCGGGTACGGGAGCCATGTCGGTGTACCAGTGGGCCGGCATGATGAAGGGGGACGAGTCCTACGCCGGTGGCCGTTCCTTTCACGCCTTCGTCGGGTCGGTCCGGGAGATCACCGGGTTCCGTCACGTGATCCCCACCCATCAGGGACGCGCCGCCGAGCATATCCTCGCGCGCGCGATGCTCAGGCCCGGGTCGATCGTCCCGAACAACACCCATTTCGACACCACGCGGGCAAACGTCGAGCATTGCGGCGCGGTGGCGCTCAACCTGCCGATCGCCGAAGGGCGCGAGCCAGAGACCATCCATCCCTTCAAGGGGAACATGGACGTGGCCGCGTTGGCACGCGTGCTCCACGAGCACGCCGGCAACGTGCCCCTGGTGATGATGACTGTCACCAACAACTCCGAAGGCGGACAGCCGGTGAGCCTGGAGAACATCCGCCGCGCCTCCGCCCTCTGTCGTGCGCACCGCGTGCCTTTCTTCCTTGACGCCTGCCGCTTCGCCGAGAACGCCTGGTTCATCAAGACCCGCGAACCGGGGTGCGCCGACAAGTCGCCACTCGCGATCGCGCAGGAAATGTTCCGCATGGCCGACGGCTGCACGATGAGTGCGAAGAAGGACGGGATGGCGAACATTGGCGGCTTCCTCGCGATGAACGACGATGCCCTCGCCGCCACCTGCCGGAACTCCCTGATCCTCACCGAGGGGTTCCCCACCTACGGCGGGCTCGCGGGTTATGACCTCGAGGCGATCGCGGTCGGGCTGCACGAGGCGCTCGACCCCGACTACCTGCACTACCGCATCCGCTCAGTGGAGTACCTCGCGGAGAAGATGATCGCCGCCGGGATCCCCATCGTGGAGCCGCCCGGCGGGCATGCGCTTTACCTCGACGCCAGGCGCTGGCTGCCGCACATCCCGCCGCACCAGTATCCGGGGTGGGCGCTTTCGGTCGCGCTCTACGTCGCGGGCGGCATCCGCGCGTGCGAGATCGGCTCCGTGATGTTCGGGCGGCAGCCCGACGGGAGCGAGCGCCCCGCGGACCTCGAGTTGGTGCGCCTCGCCTTCCCACGCCGGGTCTACACGCAGAGCCACATGGACTACGTGGCCGAGGTGCTGGTATACCTGAATACCGTCGCGAAGGACCTTCGCGGCGTGCGGATCGTGGAGCAGCCGCCGGTGCTCCGGCACTTCACCGCGAAGTTCGAGCCCCTGCCCCGCTAGGCGCAGGGCGCCGCATCCACCGACGAGGCCAACCCCCGTGACGCACCGCCGCAGTTGGGCCGAGCCCTGGAAGATCAAGGTCGTCGAGCCGATCCGGATGACCACCGCCGCCGAGCGCGAGGCGCACATTCGTGAGGCCGGTTACAACACCTTCCTCCTCCGTTCCGCGGACGTGTACATCGATCTCCTCACCGACTCCGGCACCAACGCGATGTCGGACCGCCAGTGGGCCGGCATGATGCTGGGCGACGAGGCCTACGCGGGGTCACGCAACTACTACGCGCTTGAGGACGCGGTGCGGGAGTTCTATGGATTCCCGTATCTCATTCCCACACACCAGGGGCGCGGCGCCGAGCACCTCCTGTCGAAGATCCTCATCACGCCGGGGGACCACGTGCCCGGCAACATGTATTTCACGACGACGCGGGTACACCAGGAGCTCGCCGGCGCGACGTTTCACGACGTCATCCTCGACGAGGCCCACGACCCGGCGTCGGAACACCCGTTCAAGGGTGACGTGGACCTCGACAAGCTCGACGCGCTGGTGCGCGAGGTCGGCGCCGAGCAGGTGCCCTACATTTCGGTGGCGGCGACGGTGAACCTCGCCGGCGGCCAGCCGGTGCAGCTCTCCAACCTGCGCCGCGTGGCCGAGTACTGCCACGCGCGGAAGATCCGCGTGATCCTCGACGCCACGCGCGCCGTCGAGAACGCCTGGTTCATCCAGCAGCGCGAGCCCGGCATGCACCAGCATTCGGTGGCGGCGATTCTCAAGCTGATGTGCGAGTGCGCCGACGGGGCCACGATGTCGGGCAAGAAGGACTCGCTGGTGAACATCGGCGGGTGGCTGGGCCTGCGCGACGCGTCGCTGGCGGAGGCGGCGCGCGAGCTCGTGGTCGTGTTCGAGGGGCTGCACACCTACGGCGGCCTCGCCGGCCGCGACATGGAGGCGATGGCGATCGGCATTCGCGAGTCGGTCGAGGAGAGCCACATCGCGAGCCGGATCGGGCAGGTGCACTATCTCGGCCAGCGGCTCATCGATGCTGGAGTGCCGGTCGTGCGTCCCCTCGGCGGCCACGCCGTCTTCCTCGACGCGGCGGCGATCCTGACCCGCCTCCCCCGCGAGCAGTTTCCGGCGCAGGCGCTCGCGGCCGCGCTCTATCTCGAATCGGGGGTGCGCGCCATGGAGCGCGGCGCCGTGTCGGCGGGTCGCGACCCGAAAACCGGCGAGAACCGGTACCCGGCCCTCGAACTGGTGCGCCTCACGATTCCGCGCCGGGTGTACACGCAGGCGCACATGGACGTGGTGACCGAGAGCGTGGCCGAAGTCTTCGCGCTGCGCGCGCGGGTGCAGGGGCTGCGCTTCACGTACGAGCCGAACGTGCTGCGGTTTTTCCAGGCGCGGTTCGAGCCGGTGGGGGAGTCGTAGCGGACGGTGGGGCGGCGGTGATCTCGTCGTGCGGGATGAGGAGATAGATCCACGGCTTGCCGCCATTCCGGCTTGCATAGGCATCTGACGCCACGAAAGGTGAAGCGTCTCTTCTGGGTGGGGCGGTCCAGTTGACCTGGGGTGCAGATGACCTAGCCGCCCTTGGCGGGGTTCCCTAGAACTCCGGCGCCGATGCTCGGGAGTCATTGAAATCTCGGCACGTTGTCGTTTTCGCCTACCCCTAGAATCGAATGGGATTCAGGGGGTTGCGAGAGGCCCGCGCCGCTCAATATCAGCCGCTTCTACTGTGAAGTCCCAGAGATTCGTTGCGTAAGTCGATTGAGCTTGGCAAAGATGCTCTCGGCGGTGGCGGTCCAGCGAAAAGGGCGGGCGGTTGCGTTGTAGGTCTTGACGAAGCGCTCAATGCGGTCGATGAGTTCCCGGACGGTGCGGAAGGACCCGCGGCGAATGGCCCGCTGGGTGATGAGCGCAAACCAGCGCTCGACCTGATTGAGCCAGGAGGCATACGTCGGCGTGAAATGAAGGTGGAAGCGCGGGTGCCGCGCCAGCCAGGCTTTCACCTTGCGGTGCTTGTGGGTGCCGTAGTTGTCGACCACGAGGTGAACGGCGAGATGGGGCGGGACATTCACCTCGACGTCCGCGAGGAACGCGAGAAACTCCTGATGGCGATGCCGGCGTTTGCACTGCGCGAAGACCGCACCGCTCTTGAGGTCGAGGGCCGCGAAGAGGGTGGTGGTTCCATGGCGCGTGTCGTCGTGGGTGAACCCTTCGACGTAGCCCAGGCCGAGCGGCAGATTGGGTTGCGTGCGCTCGAGCGCTTGGATCTGGCTCTTCTCCTCGACACAGAGCACGAGCGCCTGATCCGGGGGATTCAGGTACAGCCCGACGATATCGCGGACCTTCTCCACGAAGAAGGGATCGGGCGAGAGCTTGAAGCTCTTCGTCCGATGCGGCTGGACGCCGAAGAGCGTGAAGTAGCGCTGCACCGTGCTCTTACTAATCCGGGTCTTGGTCGCGACCGCGCGCACGGTCCAGTGGGTGGCGTCCCGGGGCCGGGATTGCCGCACGGTGCGCAGCATCCGGGCCACCTCGCCATCGTCGTGCGTCCGGGGGCGGCCGGCCCGGGGCGCATCGTATAACCCCGCTAAGCCGTGGTCCCGAAACCGCGTGCGCCACAGACCGACCAACGGCGCACTTACGCCGAGACTCCGGGCGATGGCGCTGTTCGCTTCGCCTTCGGCGGAGCGCAAGATGATCTGGGCGCGCCGTACGAGTCCGGCGGGCAAGGCGCGGGAGGAGGCGAAGGCGGCCAACTGCTCGCGTTCAGTCGGGGAGACGGTGAGTTCAAAGGCGCGCGGACGGCCAGTGCGCATGGGGCCTCACGGGGGAAAGACCCCACCCAATATATATGTATCTTATTAATGGGACAAGACACTAGGTGGCTGTCCCAGTTGTTTCCGATCGCCGCCTGTTGCGCGATTCGTCGCCCACCGATGCCAATCGGAGCGCGTTTATCGTCACAACGAGCGAGGCGCCAAGATCTCCCACGAGCACCGCGACGGCGAGCCTCACTTGTCCCGACAGTGCGCCGGCCGCCAGCAATAACTTAAGCCCGATTGCGAGTGCGATGTTGATTCGAATGGTTCGTTTCGCTCTCCGCGCCAGTCGGATAGTGTAAGGGAGCTTTCGCAGGTCGTCGGCCATGAGCGCGACATCCGCCGTTTCGATGGCCGCCGGCGACCCGGCCACGCCCATCGCGATCCCTACGTCGGCCGCCGCCAACGAAGGTGCATCGTTCACTCCGTCGCCGATCATCGCCACAACCTTATGGGCGATTCGCAGTTCCTCAACGGCAGCAACTTTCTGCTCAGGACGCAGTCGCGCTCTCACCTGATCGAGCCCCACCGCGTGCGCGACCAACTGGGCGGAACCCTCGTTGTCTCCAGTGAGCATGACGATCGGGCGAACGCCAAGCATTTGCAATTCAGCGAGCGCGGGCGCCGCTTCTGGGCGTATCTCATCGGTGAGACCGATCCGTGCCGACAGGCCCCGATCCGGCACTTCGACAAAGATCCAGGTGAGGCCTGGCCGGAGGTGTCCCCATAGGGAGGCCGCCGTTTCACCGACCAACTCAGGTGTTCCGACCAAGATCGACGTGCCGTTGACCGTTGCCTTGATCCCCTGTCCCGGAATTGCCCGAAAGGCCTCGGCGTCGGCGGGACCGTTGATGCCACGTTCTTCGGAATACCGCGTGATGGCCTTGCCGATCGGATGTTCCGAGCGCGCTTCAACGGCCGCCAGCAATTGGAGCAGCTCGACTTCTTCCTGAGGAGGGAGCACTTTGAAGTCGCTGACGGCAAGTCGACCAAGGGTGAGTGTCCCCGTCTTGTCAGTGGCAAGGGCTCGAACTGATCCCACTTTTTCGAGATACTCGCCCCCTTTGATGAGCACCCCATGGCGCGCGGCGCTCGTCAGCGCGCTCACGACCGTAACCGGCGTTGCGATGACGAGGGCGCAAGGGCACGCAACCACAAGCAGGGTAAGCGCACGAACGAACCATTCGAGAGCATCGCCTCGGCCGAGTATTGGAGGAATGATCGCGACGAGCAGCGCCAGGACGGTCACAGCAGGTGTATAGATCCTCGCGAAGCGCTGGACGAAATATTCGATGGGCGCCCGCCGACTCTGAGCCTCGCGCACCAGCGCCACCATTCGCGCCATTACGCTGTGGCTCGCGTCCGCCGTGACCTCTATGTCGAGGGAGCCCTCCAGATTGAGCGTTCCAGAGAAGACCGCTTCTCCGACGCCCTTGGTCTTGGGCATCGACTCCCCGGTGAGTGTTGCCTCGTTGATGGCCGAAGTGCCTGCGACGATTCGTCCATCGGCGCCGATGCGATCGCCAGGTCTGATTCGGACCCGATCGCCGACCCGCAGCTCCCTGGCGGCTATCGTTTCGGTGGTACTATCGGGTCGAAGGCGCTCAGCCTGCTCCGGGGTAAGCTTGAGCAGCTCGGCGACCGACCGATTGGAACGATCCACCGCGTAGCGCTCCAGCAGCTCGGCTACCGAGAACAAGAAAGCGAGAGTTGCCGCCTCGAATGGCTCCCCGATGAGAATGGCGGCAACAATCGCGATCGACATGAGGGAGTTCATATCGAGCCGCAGTCGGAGGAGCGCCCGGAAACCCGTCCCAAAGAAGTTCATTCCACCAATGACCGATGCCGCCGTAAAGAGGAGCCCCGCCAAATCCAATCGAATGGCGAGCCAGCCCGCAGGCTCCTTTGCCCCGAACGCTGCGTCGGCGGCCACACCAAGGAGCCACAAGATGCCCGCCGCATACGCTCGAATGGCGAATGGCGTCGTCCATGGCGATGGACGCTTGTCGTCGGTGGACGCAGCGCTCATGTGCCAGCTCCCTCCGGTCCGACGCTAAGGTGGAAATGGTCGAGGACGCCCCAAATCGTCGCTGTGCCGTCACCGTGCCGTTGGGTGGAACCGGCGCTCTTGATGACCTGGGTCCAATGCGTCAATTGCGTCTCAGTTCCGGCGACTTCGATGCGGACCATTGCCTCCACCTTCTGCCCGGCCAGAACCGAATACTCGACATTTGGCGTTCCGACCCCGCTCACGACTCGTCGCGTTTCGGTGAAGAAGAGGTCGGTGCATCCGGCATCGATCAACGCTTGGACAACCCGCGCCGAGAGCTGCGGCCGCACGTAGGCCTGTAGGACTTGATATATCACGCAACACGCTCCTTTTCACGGCGGGAGCGGCGACGCTCCAGCCAGACATAGACCGCCGGAAGGACCAGAAGGGTGAGGATCGTCGAAGGGACAAGGCCGCCGATGACGACGGTTGCAAGGGGCTTCTGCACTTCAGCCCCGGAGCCACTCGCTACGGCCATGGGGAGGAACCCCAGCGCGGCGACCAGCCCCGCCGTGAGAATAGGCCGGAGACGGACGCTCGCCGCATCGAAGGCAGCCTCGTCAGGCCCGGCGCCTTCCTCTCGGCGTTGCTTGACGAAGCTCATCAAGACGAGCCCATTCAGAACCGCGACTCCGAACAGCGCGATGAAGCCGACCCCTGCCGAGATGGAAAGCGGCATGCCTCGAACCGCGAGGGCGAGAAGGCCTCCGCTCAAGGCAAAGGGCACGTTGAGATAGATGATTCCGGCGAGCTGGGCCGAGCCCTGACTCATGTAGAGCAATACGAAGATGAGCCCGAGCGCGGCGGGGACGACGATCAACAGCCGTCGAGTGGCTTGGGCGAGGTTCTTGAATTGTCCCCCCCATTCCGTGAAATATCCGGCCGGAACGATTCCGGCACTTTCCAGGGTGCCTTGTGCTTCACGGACAAAGCCCGCGAGGTCACGGCCCCGCACGTTGAGTTCGACGGTGATGCGCCGCTTACCGGCTTCATGGCTAATCTGAGAGTGCCCGTCCTCTACGCGGATATCGGCGAGCTGGGCCAATGGGATCGGCGTCCCGCTTGGGGAACGCACCGTCAGTCCTGCCAACTGCGTGAGGTCTCGCCGGGCTTCCGGGGCAAAACGCACTTGCAACACGAATCGGCGCTGGCCCTCCAAGACGACCCCTACCTCCCTCCCGCCCAGCGCTTGGATGACGTCGAGAACGTCGGCGGCATTGATACCGTAGCGAGCAATACTGGCGCGATTGAGGACCACTCTGAGCAAGGGAAGGCCGGCCGTCTGCTCCGCCTTCACGTCGGCGGCGCCGGGCACTTGTTCCAATACACGGACAGCTTGTTCCCCGACCCGCTCCAGGGTCGCGAGATCGTCCCCGAAGATCTTGAGCGCAACGTCGGAGCGCACGCCGGAGATTAGCTCACTCACCCGCAGTTCAATCGGTTGTGAGTAGCTGAAGATGGTGCCCGCAATGCTGCCCGTCAGTGCCGAATCGAATGCGGCGATCAATCCTTCCCGGTCGCTCGCCGTCGTCCACTCACCATGGGGCTTGAGCATCACCAGGACGTCCGAGATTTCGACACCCATCGGGTCGGTCGCAATTTCCGCACGGCCCGTTTTGGAGACGACGGTCACCACTTCAGGGAATTGCTTGAGCACCGTTTCGAGTTTTGTGGTTTGACGAATCGATTCCTCAAGGGACACACTTGGAAGGCGCCAGGCCTGGAGGGCGAGCGCCCCCTCATCGAGTCGAGGGATGAACTCGGCGCCCAAGAACGGCGCGACCCCGAGGCTCACGATGAAGAGCGCAGACGCCCCCGCTACCCAGCGCAGCGGTTTGGCCAGCGCGTTGCGAACGAGGGGTTCGAGCAGGCGGCGAGATTGGCGAACGATTCCGCTCTCCTCTTCGGCGATCTTCTTCGGAAGGAAGAGCGAGGCGAGAACGGGGATCAGGGTGAGCGACAAGACGAGAGACCCGGCCAGTGCGAAGAGCACCGTCAAGGCCATTGGCCGGAACATCTTCCCTTCGATTCCAGTCAGGCTCAGAATCGGCAGGTATACGATCGAGATGATCGTGACGCCGAACGCTGTAGACCGCAATACCTCGCGACTGGCTTGCAGCACTTCCCCTGAGCGCTCCTCGGCAGTCAAAGCCCGTCCGAGATGGTGACTGCGCGCCGCGATCAATCGCACGGCGTTCTCAATAACGATGACCGCTCCTTCGACGATGAACCCAAAATCGATCGACCCGAGGGACATCAAGTTGCCGGAGATCCCGAACGCGCGCATGCCGATGAAGGCGGCGAGCAACGACAGGGGGATTGCGGAGGCGGCGATGAGCCCGGCGCGAAGATTCCGCAGCATCAGAAAGAGCACGACGACCACGAGCAACCCACCCTCGGCCAGGCTCTTCGCGACGGTGGCGATCGTCTTACGGATCAGCACCGTGCGGTCATAGAACGGGTCGATGCTGACGCCCAAACGCTCGAGCCCTGGGCGAAGACCTTCAACCGTCTCTTTGACCCGATTGACAACTTCCCGAGAATTGGCTCCGAGAAGCATCAGGGTGATGCCGGTCACCGCCTCGCCTCGGCCGTCGCGGGTGACGGCCCCTTGCCGCACCATCGCCGCAAACCGTACCTCGCCGAGTTGCCGGATGTACGTCGGCGTACCATCCTGGGGATCGCTGGCGACGACAATGTTGCCGACGTCTTCCAATGAGCCTACCAGACCTTCGCCGCGTATGAGATATTGTTCCGAGCTCTTCTCGATGTAGGCCCCGCCTGCATTCGCATTGTTGCGTTCCAAAGCCTCGAACACCTCAGTCAGCGAAATGCCGTATTGGATCAAGCGCTCAGGCCGAAGCTGGACCTCGTACGTCTTGAGCTCTCCACCGAAGGCATTGACCTCCACCACCCCGGGAACGGCGCGGAGCCGAGGCGCGATTTCCCATTCCAGAATGGTCCGTAATTCCATGAGGCTCTTTCCCGACCCACGGACCTCGAATTGGTAGATCTCCCCGAGCCCGGTGGTGACGGGCCCCATTTCGGGTTCGCCATATCCCGGTGGAATGTCCCGTCGCGCTTCCTGGACACGCTCGTTGACGAGTTGGCGGGCAAAGTAGATGTCGGTGCCGTCTTCGAATACGACGGTGACAGCGGACAGGCCGAAGCGGGACGTAGAGCGGACTTCTTGCAGGCGCGGGAGGCCGCTCATGGCCAGTTCGACCGGCGTTGTGATGAATCGCTCGACTTCTTCCGGCCCGAGCGCGGGCGCCGAAGTGAGTACCTGGACCTGGACGTTGGTGACGTCGGGGACGGCGTCGATGGGGAGAGTGCGCAATGCTGCGACACCCCCTACGACGAGAAGCAGCGCCAGCGCGAGGACTAGGAAGCGGTTGCGGAGCGACCACTCAAGGATGTGTTCTATCATGGGGCGCCTACTCCGGCTCTCCGAGGGTACCCTTCTTCATCTCCGCCTTGAGCACCAACGCCCCGGTCACGGCGACTCTCTCTCCCACGGCCAGGCCGCGCCGTACCAAGGTGAAGCCGCCGGATTCTGGACCGAGGTCGATCTCTCGCCGGACGAAGGTGAGCGGGTCCCCGCCACTCACAAAGACGATTGCTGTCGGGCCATCGCGCTGGATTGCGCTCGATGGGACATAGATCGCGCGGCCGGTTTGCTGGTCGGGACCGGCGCCCAGCACGCGGACGGTGGCGAACATTCCTGGACGCAATACTCGGTCGGGATTGGGGAGGATCACCCGGACTTTGACTGTTCGGCTCTGCCGTTCCACCACGGCGCCTACGCTGGTCACTCGTCCGATGAAGGTTTGGCCCCCCGTTGACGTAGTGTGTGCTTCGACGCGCTGGCCGACCTTCACGCGAGTCAGATTCTGCTCGTACACATCAATCGCGATGGCGACCTCCGCCAGGTCCACAACCTCAAAGAGTTGTTCCCCCGGCTGGACGATCTTGCCGATGCTTATTGCGCGACTCGCGACGATGCCGGCGAGAGGGGTGCGGATCGATACTTCGGAGGCGAAGTGTCCTTCGACCTGTAGCTGCCGCAGTTCGGCGTCCGAGAGCCCGAGAGCGTGGAGTCGATTCTCGGCGGCCTCTTTTGCCGCGCGGGCTCGTACTGCTTCTGCCTCCGCGAGACGCCATTCGCGTTCCGAGCTGATCTTCCGCTCGAAGAGTGCGCGTTCTCGATCGGCGATTTCACGAGTCACGGTGGCCGTGGTGGCGGCTGCGAGATAGTCGCCGGTGCTCTGGCTCAACTCGGGTGAATCCACCGTGGCCATCGTTTGATCGGTTGTGACGCGATCACCTTCAGCCACGAAAAGGCGAACCACTCTCCCCGCCACGCGCGCGCCTATCTGAGCGAATCGGGCCGGGGCAGGTTCGATCTCTGCCGTCGCTTCCAGGAGGCCGCCCGCCGCCCGCTCTTCGACAGCGGCGAGGGTGATGCCAGCATTGGTCGCCTGTGCCTGGGTCAGGGTGACCCGGCCGTTGGCCGCCGAATCGGATGGTATCGCGGCGCTATCGGGTTTCTCCCCATCCGATGCGCATGCGGCTCCCGAGAGGACAGTGAGGAGCAGCGTCCAGTGGAGTGAATACTTTGTTGTCACCGCGTCACTGCCTTTCCGTCATGCGTGGAAGCGGTTCTGCGACCGCCAGCGCCAGGAGAATGCGACGTTCGATCAGGTCCGCCGTCGCGTCTAGATAGGACAGCCGCGCCTCGACGAGGTCACGGCGAACGGTGCTGAACACCAACAGTCCGATTTTCCCAGCTCGGAAGGACTCTTCGGCGAGGCGTAGGTTCTCGGAGAGTCGCTCGACCGCGTCTCGGTCAAAGCCTGCATGGGCTTCCAGGGCGCGCTGATACGCTTGGAGGGCATCGCGAACTTCACGGGCGATCTCTTGCCGCGCGGCACTCTGGGTAATCTCGGCCCGTTCGAGCAGGCCCGCCGCTTCCGCGCGGAAGACCTGACCCTGATTGAGGAGGGGAAGGGGAAACGAAATGCCGAATCGAAGCGTCCGAGACTCTTCCCGTGCTGCCGTCGCGCTCAACGCAGGGTCGGGCCAGGCGAGGCCCCGTGCGACACGCAGATTCGAGCGTGCCGCTTCTTGATCGGCGATAGCTGCGCGAAGATCGGAACGCTGCGCGAGCGCCAAGGCGACGAGCTCAGATTCGGTCCGCGTTTCCGGGGGTGGAAGCACGAGCTCACCGGCCGGTTCCGGGGCTTCGGTGGCGGATAGCCCGATCGCGGAAGCGAGTTCCAGGGATGCGGAGGCCGCCTCACGCTCCGCTTGGAGTCGGGCGCGACGCTCCCGGCTCGCGGCGGCGGCGGCGACATTTACCTCAAGCTGCGTTCCGGCGCCCAGAATAAGCCGTTCATCGGCGGCGGCCTTCAACTGCACGGCCACCTGCTCGGCCTCCCTGGCGGTGGCCGATCGAAGCCGCGCGATCTGGGCGAAGGAAAACGCCCGAAAAACTCGCGCCCAGACTTCCTGCGCCCGCCGCACGACTCGGGCATCGGCGGCAAGAGCGCGCTGGTCCTCGGCCCGAATGCGCGATCCGCGCTTGCCTCCAAGCTCGAATCGTTGGCTGAGGCCAAACGAATAGATAGAGCTCGTGGGGCTGGGGTCTTGGAAGCGGCCAAACTCGGCCTCCAACTCCGGATTGAATACCGGGCGCCGGGAGGCCCGAGCTATTCCCTTCGCCGATGCCGCTTCAGACGCGGCAATGCGGAGTTCGGGATTCGATTGTTCCGCTCGCCGAAGCGCATCGGCGAGGGTGATGCTGGGAGCCTGTGCATGGCCGTGAGTAGGGGCGCCAAGGAGCGCCACGACTGCCATGCACGCGGCAAACCCGCGTGCGAGCATTATCGATCTCCATCGTTACCGGCGTGAAACGGATTCAGCCTAGAACGGGGAGATCAGCTAATTGGAGGGGGAGTTACAGGTTCGGGTTCGGCCTGGGCCACAAGTAGGGTAGAGGCAGCCCAAGCGCGCTTGAGGGGCAGGTGTGACCGTGGAGCAACTTGATCTATGTCTCGGACGGGAGCAGTGGAGCCATGGCAGCCGCATGCGTGACAGAGGACAGCACAGCCATGCTCGGTTTGTTCTGCCGGGGCTCGGCGGTGCCGAGTGTCGGAAGCGTCGGCAAAGTCCCCCTCCTGGGTGTAATGACTCACCCATTCGACCAGCTCGGGGCCAGCCGGAGTGAGTCCCAGAAAGAAGATCCAGACGAGTATGCGCGACAGCATCGTGGCGGGAATGCTAGCCCGACGGGTCCGGCAGGTCAAATCTGGGCGACGGAGTAGTTGGTGGGCTTAAAAGGGTGCGGTTCAATGAACGGCGGCGAGAGGCAATGCTAAATCGGCCCCGAAGGGCAGGATCAACGTTTTTCCGAGAGGCCCTCGGATCAATCTCGCATTTAGCTACAAGCCAAAGATCTACTTCACTCGACCAGAACGGGGCACAACAGCATCGTTTGCTTCTCCCTCTCGAATCGAACGTCGAGCGTCCAGAAATGCCCATCGCGGGATTTACGGACTGCTCTCGTTTAATGAGTCACGTTGCTTTGCCAGTGCGCTGAGTTGTTCTGAAAGATCGTTTGTATCAAGGACAGGCGCGGTTGGTAATACCAACACCGGCCGTTCTTGACGCCTGTAAGACCTGCGAGGAAGGCCAGGGTTTCATGCCTATGAGGGTCTGGATTTGTCCTCCAGCAAGCCCTGATTTCTATGCAGCAAGACTCCGGAACCGATAGGCGTTGACGTCGCTACCCTTTGTGCGCTCCTTGGCATACTTGAGAAGTAATGGCTCGCATGCGAAGGGATGCTTACTGGACCAGGGGCACCGATCCCCGAGGCCCATATAGGATGATTGCCGCACCGGCAAGACTTAGGCAGGCACCGATGATGTCCCAGCGGTCCGGCTGAATGCGGTCAATCAGCCACATCCAAGCCAAGGCTCCAAGGAGGTAGACTCCAGCGTAGGCGGCAAATGCTCGTCCGGCATATGGCGTGGACACGCGTGTGAGCGCTGCGGCGAAGCCGAGTAGTGCTATTGACGCTATGACGATCCAGGCGGGAGAGTACTGCTTGCGCAGCCACAACCAGATGGCATAGCAACCGACGAGTTCAAGGATGGCCGCAAGGATAAACCAGGGCATGGTGCGATCCGGTGAAGGGGAAATGGCGGCTCAGTCAGGCGCACCGCTCAATCATAGCGGGCCACAAGTCCCCGTAACGCTACGGCCAAGGTGTCTCGTTCTACGCGCCCCTGCCAAGTGCGCTGGACTGATCCATCTGGTCCAAGGAGGAAGAAGTGCGGGGTTGCACGAAAGCCGAAGCGGTGCTTCGCCGCCGTGTTGGCGGAGTCCGCGACATCGAGGTAGATGAAGTCCACCCGCTGTCCCCATTCCTGCTCAAGCCCATGCACGATGGGCGCCATGGCGCGGCAAACCAGTCACGCCTTGTGAAAGAACTCGAGGAGCTGAGGTCTTCCCGTCGAAGCAATCAGACTGGCAGATAAGGCGTGGAACGGGCTCTCCTGGTTAGACGGAAGTGGCCGGAGGCGCTGGCGTAGGGATAGGAATGCGACTAACCCGGCGAGGACGACGAGAATAGCCAAGGGGCGACGAGACATGGGCTGGCCTCACTCCAAACCAAGGGTAAACAACGATATCTCGACAAGCATACATCTTCCGCCGTACGACCGGTACGCATGGGGGTCCATCAGCCGCAAACACCCTGCTCAAGATACGCACCAGTCAGACCTGTATAGAGCGCTTTGCTGGAAAAACAATGGCGATCCCGGACTCAGTTTCACGGCGCTCCACGGAATGCTTCAGGAGTTCCTGCACGCCGATGCGACGAGCATGCCGGTAGGATGGTAACAGGTTGCAGAGAAGCGGGACCACTTCTGGGTTCGATCGGGAAACCCCTGCCTCGGCCCGCTGGAAGGATCTTGCCAAGAATGAAGAGGAATGACGTGCTGTTCCGCATTGAGCAGGCTCAGAGGATGCGACGAGTTCTTGACTCCTGAAGGGCATGCCACGCTTGGCTTAACGTGGGTTCCGTTTGGGGTGACGTTTCTCCCGGTAAACTCCGATTTCGATGCCGTAGAACTCCGGCACCGATGCTGGGAAGCCCCTATAATCTCGGCAATTAGTCGTTTTCGCCCATCTCCCTGAGCCAAATCGGGTTCTGGGGGTCTCGGGAAACAGGGAGCAGTCTCCTCGTCAACCCAGTTACAGAATCTCCCGAATCTTCACCTTCCGGATCGACAACCGCCCCTCGTGGTCTCCCTGAATCGCGATGTGCCCCCGTTTGGCGCGGCCGTACTTGGGCCACACCGCAAACTTGCTCGCCTTGACCTTGGCCTCCCAGTCTTCGCTGCCGAGCTCGTATTCCAGCAGCTTCTTCCCGTTGAGCCAGTGCTCCACATGGGAATCCTTCACCAAGATCCGGGTGGTGTTCCACTCCCCGGGGGGCTTGAGGATTCCCTCGGGAGGAGCGTACAGCCCGTAGGCGGAACCGGCGGAGGTGAGCCGGTTCCGGCCGTCGAAGGTGTTCTCATCGTCGAGAAGCTGATACTCCGGCGCGGTCCAGTAGATCCGGTTCTCCTCCTCGGTGCCCCGAAAGAAGATTCCGCTGTTGCCGCCCTTGCTGATCTGCCAGTCGAGCTCCAGTTCGAAGTTGGCGAACTGATCCCGGGTCATGATATCGCCGGTGGCGGCGCTCTTGGTGAGCGTGGCGTCGACGACGCTCCAGCCCGACGGTACGCTATCGCGCTTGAAGCCGCGCCAGCCGTGGGTCGTCTGGCCGTCGAAGAGGAGGCGCCACCCCGCGGCGACCTCCCTCGAACTGAGCTTGGGCGCCGTGTTTTGCGCGGTCGCCGTGCCGGCGCTGCCGAGGAGGAGCAGCAATAAGGTCCTGCGCATAACGAATCTCCAAGGCATTCGGTTCAGATCGCCCAGCCGCCGCGATACTCCCGCGTCAGGTACTGGTTGGCATCGGCGGCATTGGTGATCGTCATCGTGTCCGCGTCGTAGAGGATCTTCCGGCCCTGTCCGGCGCGGAGCGCCACGATGCCTAAGAGCATCGTCTCGGTGAGCGGCGCGGCGTAGTCGAATGGGCTCGATGCCTGGCCCTTCCCCTTGCACGCTTCGGCCCAGTTCATCTCGTGGCTCGTGGTGATCCGTGCCATCGTTTTCGGCACCGCCCGCGCCTCCTGCATCAGCGCATCGGGGAAGATCGTCGGCTTGGCGCCGTACGTTTCGTGCATCAGAATTCCCTTCGACCCGAGGAAGATGACGCCCCCCTCACGGTTGAGGGTGACGCTGTCGGGGAGCACCTCGGGCCTGGGCGGCATGAGGCCGCCGTCGAACCAGCTCAGCTTGACCGGCGGCCGGGTACCGCGAGCTGGAAACTCATAGTGGGCAGTCATCGCGAGCGGATAGGAAACCGGCCGGCGTCTCGGACCGGTCGCCGGCGGCGGATCGATCGCCACGGTGCCGAAGGGGGTCGACGTCGCCTCGATGCTGGTCGGCTGGGTTAGACTCAAGGCCCAGTACGGATGGTCGATCAGATGGGCGCCCATGTCTCCCAGCGCGCCGACGCCGAAGTCGAGCCACCCGCGCCAATTGAAGGGGTGGTAGATCGGGTGGAAGGCAATCTCCTCCGCCACCGGCCCGAGATAGAGCTGCCAGTTGAGGCCGGCCGGTATCGGGTAGTCGCCCCACATGGCGGTGCCCTGAATGTCGCGCACTCCTCCCGTGCCCCAGTTAGGCGCCGCCGGCGTGGCCGGCGGACGCACCGGACGGGAGATCCCTTGCGGCCAGATCGGCCGGTTGGTCCAGACGTACACCTCGCGCACCGGGCCGATGACGCCGGCCTGAATCCATTCGTTGACGAGGCGCGCATCGTCGGTCGAGTGGCCCTGGTTGCCCATCTGGGTCACCCGGCCGGTACGCCGAGCGGTTTCCCGGAGCACCCGGGCCTCGTGCACCGAATAGGTGAGCGGCTTCTGAACGTAGACGTGCTTCCCCGCCTCCATCGCCGCCTTGGCGATGACGGCGTGGTTGTGGTCCGGGGTGGCGATGACCACCCCCTCCACCCCCTTTTCCTTGTCGAGCATCTCCCGGAAGTCGGCGTACCGCGTGGCCTTGCCGAACTGCTCCTGCAGCTTGAGGCCGTTAGGCCTCGGTTGGCCGGTGTTGTCCTTGCCCCGCCCCGCCAGGGAGCGCTCCACATAACCGAAATCCACATCGCACACCGCCGCGATGTTTTGGCTCACCAACTGCTCGGCGTTGCTCATCCCCATCCCGCCGGCGCCGACGATCGCCACATTGAGGGTATCGCTCGGCGCCTGGAATCCCGGGCCGCCCAACACATGCCTGGACACGACCGTCGGAAAGCCCGGCGCGACCATTGCGCCCAGGGCCACTTTGCCGGCGCCCGCCACGAAGTCGCGGCGGGAGAGGCTCTTCCGGTTTCGTGGCATCACGGCACCCGGGTGGCCGGCGCACCCTCATCGTCGTGCCACCAGAACGCCGCCGCCTTCTTCTGGCGGGGATAGGTCTCGTCGAGCGTGTTTCCATCGTAGAGCCGCCCGTTCTTCATCACGAAACGGACCGAATTGGTGTTCCGGAGGTCGGTCAGCGGGTTCCGGTCGAGGATCACGAGGTCCGCCATCTTGCCGGCCTCGAGCGACCCGATATCCTTACCGAGCCCGATCGCTTCGGCGCCCATGATCGTCGCAATCCGGAGCGCCTCGTGCGGCGACATCCCCCCCATCCCGACCGACCAGAGCTCCCAGTGATAGCCGAGGCCCTGCAGCTGGCCGTGGGAGCCGATGCCGGCCTTGCCGCCGGCCGCGATCAGGTCGCGCACCGACTCGCCGATCAGCTTCATGGCGTACTGCGAATCGTGGAACCACCCCGCGCCGGCGCCGGTGTTCACCGGGTTAGGCGATCCACCCCGCCGAAGGATCTTCCCTTCGAGGTCCGCCCACGGGGTGAACCGCTTGAGCTTGGCGTCGTTGAGGAGGTCGGAGTGCTCGTACCAGTAGTTCTCCGCCCAAGGCGCGCCGTACGCCACCAGGATCGTCGGCGTGTAGACCATTCCCGATTCGGCCAGCAGCCGGATCAGGTCGGACTGCAGCGGGAAGGTCGGAATCGAATGCTCGTGTCCGCTGTAGCCGTCGATCGCCTCCGTCACATTCATCTTGATGTCGAGCGACCCTTCGGTCGTCGGCATCAGCTTGAGCTCGTTCGACGCCTGGATGACCCACTGCCGCTGCTCGCGGTTGCCGGTCACATACTCTTTGAGCGTCTTGGTGTCGTAGTAGTCGCTGTACCGCTTGAGCACCGTCCGCGCATGAGCCAGGTCGCGGATGTTTTCCTGGGAAAAGAGCCCCGGCCCGGTGGAGTAGATCCGCGGCCCCAGGATCTTTCCGGTATTCACCTGGTCTTCGTAGGAGAGCACGTCGGTGCTGCCGGTCTGTGGGTCCCGCGTCGTGGTGACGCCGTACGCCAGGTTCGCCACGTAACTCCACACCGGTTCGCGGTGCACCCCCGGGGAGAGCCGGAGATGCCCGTGGGTGTCGACGAAGCCGGGGACGATCGTCTTGCCGCTCACGTCGATCACCCGGGCGCCGTTCGGCACCGGCACGCTGCCCCGCCGGCCGACCGCCTGGATTCGGTTGTTCACGACCACGATGTCGGCGTTCTCGATCACCTCCTGCCCCTTCATGGTGATCACGCGCGCGCCGCGCAACACCGCGGACGACTTGGGAATATCGCGTTCGGCGGCGATGCGAATGCGGACCTCGGTGGGCTGGTACTGCGGGCCGCGCGCGCCCGGTCGTGCCGCCGCGCCGCTGTCCGGTCGCGCGGTGGAATCGGCCCCGGCCGCTCCCGGTCCGCGGCGCGCCGCATTGGCTCGGCGCACCGAATCGTCGAATGCCTTGGCCCGGTCGAGATCGTAGACGACATGCGCGTTCCCGATCGACCAGTGGACCGTCTTGCCATCCCGCCCCCAGCTCGGGAACTGGCCGCCGATGTCGGTTAGGCGGCGTACCGGGAACGAGGCGTTCTCCGGATTTGCCACGCTGATCGTCGGCTCGGCGCCCCCCATCCAAGGGATCGTCACGACGTACAAATCGCTATTGACTTGGGCCAGCGCTTGCTCGCCGTTGGGGGAGATTTGCACCGACGGGGTGTTGCCCCCGCCACCCCCTCCCTGGCCGCCGGCGTTTACGCGAAGGTGGTTCCGCACATCGGTGCCGTCCCACCGCATCGAGACCAGCCCGCGGCCCCCGCCATAGGCGTAGATTCGGCTGGTGTCGGTGGTGAATTGCGGGTCGCCGAGTCCGCCTGACGGCGTAACGACCGTCGCCGCCCCTCCGGACGCCGGAATCCAGACGATGTCCTGCGCGCCACCCCCGCCGCCACCAAGCGACTCCCGGAAGCCGCGCGCCGGCCCGCGGACCGCCACGATCCTGGTGCCGGTGGGCGAGAAGGCCGGCTGCCGCCAGAACGCCGAGGTGGTGGTGAGCCGTTGCGGCTGGCCGCCGCCGTCGGAGCGCACCTTGTAGAGGTGGCCGCCGGCCTCGTTGCTCCAGGTGGTGTACGCAATCCACTGCCCGTCGCCGCTCCAGGCCGGTTCGTACTCCCCTAGGTCGCCGGTGGTTAGGCGCCGAGGCGTTCCGGAGGGCCATTCCATCGTATAGAGGTGGTCGAGCGCCACGAACGCGATCCGCCGGCCGTCGGGGGAGGGGACCGCGTCGCGAATCTGTTTGATGATGAAAGACGCCGAGTCGCTGATCGGATACTCGTGGCGCACGGCGGGGCCGAGTGCCTGGACCACATCGGCCTCGAAGGGAATCTCCGCGGGTGCCCCCCCTGCCATCGGTACCCGCCAGAGCTTGCCACCCCAGGTGGCCACGAGGGACTTGGAATCCGGGGTGAAGCTCATACCGGGGTACACATCCAGCGAGGCACGGGACTCGAGATCGTCGCGCTGCACCGGATGGGCGAGCCACCGCTCCTCCCCCGTCTCGAGATTGCGAATCCGCAGCCGGGTCTCGT
The DNA here is from genome assembly GCA_013140635.1 of Gemmatimonadales bacterium. Lineage (GTDB taxonomy): Bacteria > Gemmatimonadota > Gemmatimonadetes > Gemmatimonadales > GWC2-71-9 > JABFSM01. The sequence goes on along the minus strand of JABFSM010000069.1, from coordinate 4,511 downwards.
CGACATGCCGCGTCCCATAGACGAGCCACTTGCCGTCGGGAGAGAGCGTGGGCCGGAAGGCGGACCCCCAGCGGTTTTCACGGACGCTCGTCTCGCCCGATTCGCGATCGTAGACCACCAGGTCGTAGTCGCTCATCGGCGTGTTGTAGATCCACTGTCCCCGCCGCTGCGCGTACCAGATGTACCGCGGGTCGGCTCCGAACGCTGCGCCGGTTTGCCGGATCACGTCGGCCTGAGCTCCGCCGCCGGCCGGTGCCGCGCCCGCCGCCCTGATGATCTGCTGTCCCTGGCCCCCTTCGGTCGAGAACATCCAGAGCTTGGTGGCCCGGGTGACGACGATGAAGCGGCCGTCCGGAGTGAACTCGGGCGACTCGTACGCGTTGGCTTTGCCGCGGGTCACCTGCACCGTGTCGCGCTTGTCGACCGAAATGGTCCAGACATTCCAGCCGCCGTCCCGGTCGCTGACGAACACCACCTTCTTGCCGTCGGGCGAGAAGCGGGGCTGGCCGTCGAACCCCATTCCGCGGGTGAGCGACGCCGCCTTCCCGCCGGCGGCCGGCAAGGTGTAGAGATCGCCGAGGAGGTCGAACACGATCGTCTGCCCATCGGGGCTTACGTCGAGCGACATCCAGTTGCCGGTCTTGGTGGTGAAGGCGAGGGTGCGGGTGGGCTTGAGTGGCAGCCCCTCCTGCATCGGGTCGCGGGCTGGTGCGGCGGTTCGCTGTGCCTGGATGGCAAAGGGGAGGCCACAGAGGGTGAGCACGACGAGTCGGGCGACCTGCGGGAGCGATAAGCGGCGCATGAGTGTATCCCGGTGAGAGCGGGGCAGATGGTTACAGCAATTCTACGCTCGAATGGCCGCTCGCGCTCTACTGGAGCGGGGCCCGTTCGTGCGGGGCCAGCAGCCGACCCCAACTGTCGGTCAGCCGCTGATACTCCGCGGGACAACGGTCGGCGCGATGCTCGGGGAGGAGCCCATCCCGCAGCACCTCCGGATAGCGGCTCGGGTCTCGACCGTAGATCCAACAAATGATGTTGTACACCCGCTGCTGATCGAGCCCATGGTCGTCGGCCAGGGCAATCTCATCGAACCGGTTCGTCTGGGCGTTGGTCACGAACCATCCGACCGCGCCAAAAGCGAGCGAGTCCCCCGCAGCCCCCTGGCGGAGGAGGAGCAGGGTGGCCAGTTGATCGACCGCATCCTCCTCCCGGCCGGTTGTCGGCAGGCGGAGGACGTCGATGAGCGCGTGGCCGAGCTCGTGCATCATGGCGAACATGAGGGTGCCGGCCACCAAGTACTCGCCGCCGGTCTTGGTGGCGAATCGCTCCGAGAGCGCCCGGAACAGCTCGTAGCAGAGGGTGACCGTGCGCGACGACGGCTCATACTTGGCGTTCGGTTCGTCGCAGTGCGCGGTGGCGAGGGTGATCTTCTCCGGGAGGACGAGCCACCGGTTGAGTCGAGTGGCGGTGGTGTCGAGCAGCCGGTGCGCGATCAACCCCTCACGAAAGTTCGCGAAGAGGGGGGTGGCGGGGCCGTATTCCGGAACGAACTGTCCGGCGGGCAAAGCCGGTATCGTGTCGGCCGCGGCTTCGGTGCGCGGGGGCTCCGCGGTGCGGCAAGCGGCGGCCAGCGCGACCAGGGCGAGAAGCATGGAAGTTCGGCGCATTTCAGAAAGGCAAAATAGCTGGAAAGCGAAGTTCGGGCCCGCCGGCGCGTTCCGAATCAACGGAGCCGACGATATGTTCGGTCTCGACACATGGCCACCGGTCTAAACGCGTCGAGATGAGGCCGCCCATCGAATGAAACGAGATTCGATCCGCCCGTGGCTCCTGGTATCGGCCATCTGGATCGCGCCGGGATTCCTGGCCGCCCTCGATGCCTGGGTCCAGGGCCGCATGGGCAACCGGCCGCCGATCGGCCTGCGCACCGTGGTGTGGGAAATCGGCGACTGGTTGGTGCTCGGGCTCCTCGCTCCCGGCGTCCTGGCCTTCACGCGGCGCTTCCCGCTCAGCCGCGCCCACCTCGGTTCGCGCATCGCTGCCCACCTCGGCGCGGCGCTCGTATCGTCGATGCTCTGGTCTCTGGGCGGCACGGTGCTCCGCTGGTTCCTGTTCCACGACCCCTACTGGGCCAGCGGAAAAGGGGTGCTGAGCTGGATCTTCATCACCCTGCCGTTCGGGGTGCTGGTCTATTTCGCGATGGTCGGCGTGGCGCACGCCGTCGGCTATTTCGCCGAAGCGCGGGAACGGGAGACCCACGCCGCCCGCTTGTCGGCCCAGCTCGCCGAAGCCCGCCTCGGGGCGTTGCGCATGCAGCTCAACCCGCATTTTCTCTTCAATAGCCTGAATGCCATAACCGTCCTCGTTCGCGATCAGAATACCAAGGCTGCCTCCCGCATGCTCGAACTCCTCGGCGACGTTCTCCGGCAAGTCCTCCGGTCGGACGGGCCGCACGAGATTCCGCTGCGCGACGAGTTCGCCTTTCTGACGCAGTATCTCGCGGTCGAACAGGTCCGCTTTTCCGACCGCCTTCGCCCCACCGTCGATCTCGACCCCGCGGTATCGCTGGCACTGGTGCCGAGCTTCATTCTTCAGCCTCTGGTCGAGAATGCGCTTCGCCACGGCGTGGCCAAACGAACCGATGCCGGTGTGGTGAGGATCATGGCGCGCCGCGTTGCTGAAGAATTGGTGCTGACGGTCGAGGACGACGGGCCCGGCATCGATCCCGGCGTTTCCGAGGAAGGGCCGGGCGTCGGGCTTGCCAATACCAGAGAGCGGCTCGCCACGCTCTACGGCGATCGGGGCACCCTCCTCCTCGCCCCACGCCCCGGCGGTGGCGTGGCCGCGACGGTGCGCCTGCCCTATCACGAAGCGCCGGCCGTGCGGGTGACACCCGATGCCTGACATTCGCGCCCTGATCGCCGACGACGAGCCGTTGGCGCGGCGCGGCGTGCGCCAGCTCCTCGAACGGCAAGCCGGCTTCACCGTGGTCGGCGAAGTCCGCAACGGGCGGGAAACTCTCAGCGCGCTCGAGACGCTGGCGCCCGACCTACTCTTTCTCGACATCCAAATGCCGGACTTGGACGGGTTTGGAGTCGTGCGGGCTCGGGGTCCCGACCGGATGCCCAGCGTCGTCTTCGTGACGGCATACGACGAATATGCGGTGCGCGCGTTTGAAGTGCACGCCCTCGACTATCTCGTGAAGCCGATTGTCGAAGCGAGGTTCGAGGCCACCATTCAGCGGGTCCGGGAACAGGTGCGCCGCGAGGCGGCGCTCGACCTCGCCAGACGCCTGACGGCGCTGGTGGCCGAGCCCGCGCCGTCGGCCCCGCCGCTCGAGCCTCGCCTGCTGGTGCCCACCGCGTCGGGCGAACTGGTGCTCGACACCTCCGAGATCGACTGGATCGAGGCCCGGGACTACTACGCGCGGGTGCACGCCGGCGGGCGCCGCCACCTCATCCGGGAGTCGCTCGCCTCGCTCGAGGCGCGGCTCGACCCCGGGCGGTTCGTTCGGGTCCACCGGTCCGCCATCCTCCGCCTCGACCGCGTCCGGGAACTCAGCTCCACTCCGACCGGCGAAACGGTGGCCATTCTGAAGGATGGGTCGCTGATTCCGGTGAGCCGCCGCCGCCGGGAGCATCTCGCGCTGTTGCTGCGCGCGACTGCGCGGTAGGCCGCCGCCGGCGGTGACGGCCGCCGTTCGCTGCCGTTTTTCGACCGTTCGCTGCTCGGCGGGGCCGAAGCCGCATCCGACCTGATTTCGTTTCGTAGGATTGCGAAGCCCGTTTTCCCGCCCGCGACCGGAGCCCTTCACGCATGACGACCGCCAGAACCTCGCGCCTCGTTTCACTGGACATCATCCGCGGCGCGGTGATGGTCCTCATGGCCATCGACCACGTGCGGGTGTTCGCGGGAGTTCCGGCGGGGGGGCCCACCCCCGGGGTGTTCTTCACCCGGTGGGTCACCCATTTCTGCGCTCCGATCTTCGTCTTCCTGGCCGGGACGAGCGCCTACCTCTATTCGCAGAAGCATCCGGGACGGGGAGCGCTCGCGCGATTTCTGGCCCTGCGCGGCGCCTGGTTGGTCTTTCTCGAACTCACCCTCCTTCGGCTCGCTTGGACCTTCAATGTCGACTTTGCCCACTACCTCCTTGCGGGGGTCATCTGGGTGATCGGGTGGTGCATGATCCTGCTCGCCGCGCTGATCTGGTTGCCGACGGTGGTCGTCGGTCTCTTTGGCGTCGTGGTGATCGCGGGGCACAACATCATGGACAAGATCGGCGACCAGATCGCGCCGAAACTGCTGGAGGGCGACGGCGCCTGGTTCTGGCAGATCCTCTATTTCGGTGGTGGAGTCCAGCTCGGGGAGGGGGGGCCGATCCTCGCGGTTCTCTACACGATCGTTCCCTGGGTTGGCGTGATCGCCGCGGGATACGCCTTCGGTACGGTGATGGTGATGGCCCCGGCGCGGCGCCACCGGTTGAGTCTCCAGATCGGTACCGTGGCGGTGGC
>JABFSM010000023.1 GCA_013140635.1 Gemmatimonadales bacterium | reverse complement strand
AGATAGAGCGTCGAGCCAGGACGGTACTCCCACCGCAGCACCGCATTGCCGCGCAGGGACCGAAGGTTGAAGTCGGGGTTGGCTTGCGTGAACGCCGCCGCCGGGCCCTGGGCGTCGGGATCGATGGTGTATTCGGTGACTTGCCCTTGCTGGTTCCGCACTTCCGCAATGGTGCCGATCTCCTTGCCGTAGGTCTGGAGCACGCCGGATCGGGGCGCGGCATACTCTTTGAAATTCTTGTAGTGGACCGCGGAGAGAAACGGCTGGAGATACAACTCGAGGGTCAACGTCGGCGTGAAGGTGGTGTTGATCCGGGTATCGAGGCCGAGGGTGGTCTGCTCCAGATCCGAGAGGACGTAGCGGGTCCCGTAAAACGCCGTGTGAGTCGGGTCGGCGATCGCCGAGACGTATTGCGTCCGGGAGGTGCTCCAGCGATAGGACGGATTGAACGAAAGGGTGACGTTCGACGCCGGCCGAATATCGATGCCGGCGGAAGTGTACCAGCTCAGATTGCCGAGATCTCCGATACTGGAGTTCGAATTCAGATTGAGCCGCACCCGCTTTCGGTCGTCGCTGTTGATGTTTGCGTCGAAGTACCAATACCCCGGGCGCTGGACCACAGGTCCGCCGCGGAGCAGGCCGTCGTCGTCGGTGTCGGTGCGACGGATGGCGAAGAGGTTCACGCCCCAATAGTTGCGCAGCTGTCCGAAAGCGCCGACATGGAACTGGGTGTCGGTCCGGTCGCCGTCGAAGTTATACTGGCGCTGGTTGCCGAGGACGAGGAAGTAATTGCGATACCAGTTCGTCGGCCGCGACAGCGAGAGCGCCACGTTGGCGTTCATCCAGAAGTAGTCGGACCGGGTGTTGAATGCGAGATCGTTCGCCTCGAATCCGGGCGTGCGCCAGTTGACCGCAGACTCGAAGCGAAACTTGCCCGCCTCCTTGGCGAGCCGGGTATAGCCGCCGAGGCCGCGCAGCGCCGTTGCGTTGGGGTCATAACGGTCAGACAAAAATCGATTCGACCCCGGTTCCCGGTCGGGGCGCTGGAAGTACCGGGCGCTCGAATTCTGCAGCCGCCGGATCACCGCCGGGTCGGCCGAGACGTTCGAGAAAGCCACATTGCCGACCAGCGAATAGGTGCGGTTCTTCCACCGCGCGCTATAGTCGATGCCCACCGCCTCGGAGTGTTTGGCCAGGCGCGACTCGAGCAGTGGATCGCGGAGCGAGCGGATGACCGAGGTGCCGATCGCCCCGATCACGATATTTCCGCCCTTGAAGTCCTTCTTGAGCCGCCCGACGAAGTAGTTCGTGTATGGCTCCACCCGCTGTTCCATCCGGTTGCCGTTCAGAACGATCGGCGCATCTTCGCGGTCGGTGACGGCGTCGAGCAAGCCGATCGTGAACCCGTTCCTGGTGCGGCCGGTCACTTTTGCCGCGCCGAGGATCGTGGTGGCGTCGGGAACCTTGGAGTAGCTGGTGCCTTCGGGAAGCAATCCCTGAGGCGTTCGGCCGATCCGTCGGCTGTAGAACAGGGAGAGTGACGAGGCGTTGCTGCAGAAGTAGCAGCTGAAGCCGCCGAAACCGAAGACGCCGCTTCCTTCCACGAAGAAGGGGCGGCGTTCCGGGAAGAAGGTCTCGAAGGCGGAGAGGTTGACCACCGCCGGGTCGACCTCGACTTGCCCGAAGTCGGGGTTGAATGTCGCGTCGAGGGTGACGTTCGACGTGAGGAGATACTTCATGTCACCGCCGAGGCGGACCTTCCCCTCGTGCCGGTCGAAGAAGGGGTCGCCCGCGGGCCCCGGTTGGAGTGAGTTGAATTGGCCGACGATGTAAGGAAGGACCTCGAGGCGGCGCCCCGCGCCGCGGCCGGGCGCCAACCCATCGATGTGCCCGAAGCGCGACGGCCCTCCCGATTCCTCCGGCGCCCAGTAAGACCACATGGCCACCTCGTTGGACCGGTTGGTCGTTCGCCAGACCTGCATCCCCCAGCTCTGGACGCTGTCGCGGCTGAACCGGAGTTGCGAAAACGGAATTCGAAACTCGGCGGTCCACCCCGCCGAGTCGATGGAGGTCTTGACCTCATAGACCGGATCCCACGATTCATCGGCGAATTCGGTGGCTTGCCCGGCGTCCTGCTTGACGCCGGAAGGATTCACCGCAAAGACCGTTCGGCCGATATGATTGTGATAGGTATCGAAGATGAGTTCGATCCAATCGGATGACGCGCCCTGATCCCGGCGGACGAGCTGGCTGCGGATGCCGGCGCGTCCGGCGCTGTCGAACATCCTTGCGCCCACATACAACGCCTCGTCGTCGAACAGAATACGCACCTCGGTGCGCTGGGTCGCGGCATCGCCCGGCTTTGGCTGCGCCTGGCGAAAGTTCGTGGCCGCCGGCGCCGCGGTCCAGCGAGGCTCGTCCAGCTTCCCGTCCAGATGGATCGGCTCCGCCCGGCGGAGCGCCAGCACCCGTGGAGAGGGGAGCGCATGCTCCGCGGCGTTGTGCGCCCTGGCCGAACCGTTCTCCGCGATCGGGCCTTGGGCGGCAAGGATCGAGTGGAGGGGGGACGTGGTCAAGGCCAGAGCGAGAACGGCGACCGATCGCCTGAGCAACTTCATCGAGAGTTTCCTGCCGAAATGTGGTCACTTGAGGCCGACGCGAGACCTACGGCAGTTCGACGCCAAAAGTCTCGAATTCGTTGCCCGAAACTCGTTAGTATCTGGTATCGTCGTAGCATGATTCGTCCCGTCATCGAACCCTTCGCGCCATAGGAACCATGCCACCCGTCCCCCGCCATACCCCAGGCACCTTCTGCTGGTGGGAACTCGCCACCACTGACGCCGATTCGGCCTATCGCTTCTACCAGACCCTCTTCGGCTGGGGAAAGACCGACCTGCCGATCGGACCAGATGAATTCTATCGGATGGTCAGTTTGGATGGCCTGCATGTCGGGGCGATGCACCAGCCCAAGGAGCCGCTGAAGCATCCGCCGGCCTGGCTTTCGTACATCGCCGTCTCCAGCGCCGACGCGACCGCGGCCAAGATTGCCGCAGCCGGGGGGACGATTCTCGCACCCCCTTTCGACGTCTTCGACTCTGGACGCATGGCGATTTTTCAGGATACCGAGGGGGCGACGGCCGCCATCTGGCAGCCGAACCAGCACCAGGGGGCCGGGATCATCGGCGAAAACAACGCCGTCTGTTGGACCGAGCTGGCCGCCAAGGATGCCGCGCGCGCTAGAGCCTTCTATACCAAAGCCTTCGATTGGACCGCCAGCGTCAAGCCGATGGGCCCCATGGGAGACTACACCGAATGGGGCGCCGCCGGCGCGGCGCAGACTTTCGGCGGGATGCTCCAGATGGACGCGCAGTGGGGAGAAATGCCGGCTCACTGGATGGTCTATTTCAAGGTGTCCGACTGCGACGTCTCGGCCGCCGCGGCCAAGCAGGCGGGGGGAAACGTCATGGTCGAGCCCTTCGACGCTCCCGGAGTCGGCCGGATTGCCGTCATGAGCGATCCGACCGGGGCGGCCTTCTCCATCATCCACCTGACCATGGCGGGGCGGTAGCCGGAAACGCCAGGCTGGAAACTCTGCTTCAACCGATTTATCTTTATGTCTTGGTTGGAGTTAGGGGTTCCGCCGTCGAATCGCGCCGGCAGGTCCCATTTCCTGTCGACCGTTCACGGATTTGGCGCTCATGGGGATCATCGCAAGTGACATTCGCCGTGGCATGGCCATCATGTTCAATGGTGAGCCGTGCCGCGTTCTCGAGTTCCATCACCACACGCCGGGCAACCTCCGGGCAATGGTCCAGGCCAAGCTCAGGCGCCTCCGGACCGGTACTCAGGTCGAGCATCGGTTTCGCTCGACCGACACTATCGAGGTGGCCAAGCTCGAAACCCACGAGCTCGATTTCATGTACAAGGCCGGCGATACCTACCATTTCATGAACGCCGAAAACTACGACCAGCTCGAGGTGGACGAAGAGACGCTGGGCGATTCGGCGAAGTGGATGAGCGAAGGGATGCGGATCCTCGCGGAGTGGTACGAGGGCCGCCCGATCGGCATTCAGCTGCCGAGCACCCTCACGCTCGAGGTGGTAGACACCGCCCCCATCATGAAGACCGCCACCAAGACCGCTTCGACCAAACCGGCCAAGCTCAACAACGGCGTCACCGTCAACGTCCCCGAGTTCATTCAGACCGGTGAAAGGATCCGGGTGAATCCGACGACGGGGGAGTACATGGATCGAGCGAAGGAGTAGGTGGTAGGTCGGTAGGTCGGTAGAGGGAGAGACGGCAGAGAGCCTCCCTCCCTCTGATGTTTTTCGTGATCCCCTCCACCGCATTCCACCTACCGACCTACCGACCTACCGACCTACTCCTGAAACTTCCCCCCGGTACCCCCCGTACCCTCATTACCTAGATATTCGAGGCAACACGATGCCGGGCCCGGAAACCGACCTCCTGCAGGGGACCCTCGATGTCCTCATCCTCAAGACCCTGTCGTGGGGATCCCGCCACGGGTACGCGATCGGCAAGTGGCTTGAGAACACCAGCGACGAGACGATCCGGATTGAGGAGGGCTCGCTCTATCCCGCCCTCTACCGGATGGAGCGGAAGGGATGGATCGAGGCGGCGTGGGGCATGTCGGAGCTCGGGCGCCGCGCCAAGTTCTACGAGCTCACCGCCACCGGTCGCGCCCGCTTGCGAGCCGAAGTGGCCGCCTGGCGTCGGCTGAGCGGCGCGGTAGGCCGTATTCTCGAAGCCCGGGTCTAGCGGCAACGATGGGCTGGCGTTTCTGGCAGCCGTCGCTCCCTCGCGAAGTCGACGAGGAGCTCGCCTTTCACCTCGACATGCGGGTGCGCGATCTCATCGCCGCCGGCCTCTCGCCGGCCGACGCGCGCCGTGAGGCGGGGCGCCGCTTCGGCGACCTGGGTGCCGTGGCCGCCGAGTGCCGAACCGAAGGAGCCCGGAGGAATCGCAGAATGGGACGCATGGAATGGCTTCGTGAACTCCGGCAGGATGCGGCGTACGGCCTTCGCAGCCTGCGGCGTAACCCCGGTTTTACGGCCGTCGCGCTCGCGACGCTCGCGCTGGGCCTGGGTGGGACGACCGCCATCTTCAGCGCGGTGAATGCGGTGGTGCTCCGCCCCCTGGCCATTCCCCGGGTCGATCGCGTTATGCTGGCCTCCGAATTCTCGGACGGTCACCATGGCAGCGTCTCGGTCGGCAATTTCGTCGACTGGCAGAGAGCCAATGTCACCAGGCCGATGTTCCAGGGCCTCGGGTCGATCAATTGGCGGAGTGAAACGCTCACGGGAGACGAGCCGGAACGGATCTTGGCCGCCGAAGTGACCGCGGAATATTTCCGTATCATGGACGTCCGGCCCCTCGTGGGCCGAGTCTTCTCCGAGGAGGAAGACCGGCCCGGCGCGCCCGCGGTGGTCGTGTTGAGCCACCGGCTTTGGCAGCGGCGCCTCGGCGGCGATTCGGCCCTGGTCGGCCGCACCATTCTCCTGAGCGGGCGGCCGCACGCGGTGGTGGGCATCATGCCGGCGACGTTCGATTTCCGCGCCGACAGCGAGGAGCTGTGGGTTCCCGCGGCCTTTACGCCGGCGCAGCGCGCCCAACACGACGAACATTACCTCACGGTCTACGGACGGCTGCGCGACGGCGTCACCCCGGCCGCGGCGGAAGCGATGCTGGTCGAAGCGCACCGGGAGTTGACCCGTCTCTATCCGAATGCCAACGGCAACGGCACGGTACGCCTTCAGCCGATGATGGAACAGTTCGTCGGCGACGCGCGGCAGCAACTCTTCTTGGTCTTCGGGGCCGTCGCTCTCGTGCTGCTCATCGCCTGCGCCAACGTGGCCAACCTTCTGCTCTCGCGCGGCGCGGCGCGGAGCCGGGAGTTCGCCATTCGCGCCTCGATCGGCGCCGGTCGCGGCCGCATCGTGCGGCAATTGCTTGCCGAGAGCGGGGTGCTGGCCGTCTTGGCGACCGCCCTCGGCGCCGGGCTGGCCTGGGCGGTCATTCGCGCTTTGACCGGCGCGGCGCCCGCCGGTGTGCCGCGGCTCGATCAAACGCGGCTCGATCTCGCCGCGCTCGGATTCGCGGCGGCGCTGGCGGTCGGTTCGACCCTCCTCTTCGGCCTCGCCCCGGCCCTGCGCGCCGCCAGGGCGGACTTGCAGAGCACTCTGCGGACCGGACAGGCGCGCGGAGCCGGGGGGCGGCGGGACTTTCTTCGTCAGGCGTTGATCGCCGGAGAAGTGGCCCTTGCTCTCATGCTCCTGGTCGGAGCCACCCTGCTCGTCCGCACCGCCATCCACGTCCAGCGGGTCGATCCTGGATTCGAGCCGCGCGGTCTCGTCACCGCCAGGCTTACGCTGCCCGCGGAGCGCTACGCCGTGCCGGAGGCGGCGCGCGGAACGTTCGAATCGGTGCTGGCCAATCTTGCCGCCTCGCCGGGGGTGCGGGGGGCGGCGCTGACGACCCAGGTGCCGATGGGGCCCGGCGGCGGCGACAACGGCCTCATCCCGGAGGGCAAGCCCCTCGAGTCGAGCAGCGCGGTCGGATCGGCGCTTCGTATCGTGACCCCCGGCTACGTGAGGACGATGGGGATGGTGCTGCAGCGCGGCCGGGACTTCGGCCCCGACGACCGGGCGGGCATGCCGCGCGTCATGCTCATGAACGAGACGCTGGCCCGGGCGCTCTTTCCCGGTCAGGACCCCATCGGTAAGCGGGTGGCCTGCTGCGAGGGAGGCCCTAACGACCCGAAATGGAAAACGATCGTCGGCGTCGTGGAGGATACGCGTTCCCGCGGGCTCGACCGAGACCCCGTCCGGGAGTTCTTCCTGCCGATGACGCAGGCTCCGGACGTGGCGTGGAATTGGATCGGCCGCACGATGAGCCTGGTCGCCCGGACCGAGGGGGATCCGCTGGCGCTGGCCCCCGCCCTGCGCGAGGCGGTGCGCCGCGTCGATCCCGCGTTGCCGCTCTACCGCCTTGGCACGATGGAGGGAACGGTGTCCACGGCGCTCGCCCCGGCGCGGTTCCGCACCGCGCTGCTCTCTTCGCTCGCCGGTGTGGGGTTGCTGTTGTCGCTGGTTGGGATCTACGGCGTCGTCTCCTACCTCGTCACCCGCCGGCGTGGAGAGATCGGCGTTCGGATGGCGCTCGGCGCCACGCCGCGCCACGTCATGCGGCTCGTGGTCGGGCAGGGGCTCGCGCCGGTGCTGATCGGGACGGCGATCGGGACGCTTGGCGCGTTTGCAGCCACTCGGCTGTTGGCGAGCTGGCTTCGCGGCGTCTCGCCCACCGACCCGCTCACCTTCGCGGCGGTGGTAGTCGTGCTGGTGGGGACCGCGGCGGTGGCGAGCCTGGTTCCGGCGCGTCGTGCCACCAAGGTCGACGCGCTGGAGGCGATCCGCACCGAGTAGGGTGGTGGTCAGGCCCTCAGGGCGAGAGCCGACGCAGAAGGCGCCGGTCGTACCATCGTCCGCCGGTCATCACGCCTAGCGGCTGCCTGAGTGTCGACAGGGTGGCGCGCGGATCCTGCGACACCAGGACGAAATCGGCGCGCGCGCCTATCTCCACCACCCCCGACCGGTCCGTCGAATCGACGTGCTGCCGGATGAATCGCCCCGGATTGACGGTTGCCGTGGCGAGCGCTTGCTCCGGCGTGAGCCCCGCGTCTACGAATTCCTGCAGTTCATCCAGCAGTGAGGCGCCCGGCACGATCAACGGCAAGGGGGTGTCCGTTCCGGCCAGCAGCGGCACGCCGCCGCGTGCCAGCCCCCGCACCAGTTGCTGTTGAAATGTGAACGCCGACTCGTAGGACGGCGCGGTGGCCGGGTCGCGGCGAGTGTAAACGCCGCTTCCCCATATGGTACGGAGGCCGGCGGGCATCCATCGCGACGCGCCATCCGCCAGCGCGGAGTCGACCACCGACGGATGTCCGATTTGGCGCGCGATGGCGTGATAGCAGGTGAGGGTCGCCGTAAGCCAAGTGCCGCTCGCGACCATCCGCCTGGCCAGCGGGGCGATGCCCGTGGTATCGCGATTCTCCCGAAAGTGGGTGTAGATCAACTCTTCCGCATGCGCCACCATGACCTGAGGGTGGGTGAGCACGGAGTCGAAGGGCAGATTCCGCGGCGCGTGCCCGATGAGTGGAATGCGAAGGCGCGCCGATTCGGTGCCGAGGGCGTCATAGGCAAGGGGGGCGACATTGCCGTGGATCTTGAGCATGTCGTAGCCGGCGCTCTTCTGTTCCTGCACCGCTCGCACGGCATCCTCCGCCGATTGCACCATCGGCAGGTTGACGTAGCTCCCGGACGTGTAGATGCGTGGCCCGGCCACTTGGCCGTTGCGGATGGCGGTGCGGAGGGCCAGGTGTCGCGCCTCGCCGCGCAGATTGAAGACGGTCGTGACGCCGGCGGCAAGAAAACGCCCGATCCAGGTCCGTTCCTCGGCCTCGAGATGCACATGCGTATCGACGAGGCCCGGCATGAGCACCGCCCGGCCTCCACCCGAGATTCGCAGGGCGTGCGGCGGAACCAGGATGCGATCGCTCGGGCCGATTGCCATGACCACGCCATCCCGCACGAGCACCGTCTGATGCTCCAGCAATTCCCCCGGCTTCATGGTAAGTACGCGCACGTCGATGAACGCGGCATCGCGCATCACCGGTGCGGGCACACTATCCTGGGGTGCTCCCACCGGCGCGCGGCTCTGGCCGACCATCGTGGACGACAGGAGGCCGACCGAGAGCGCGGCGCGCCATCCTCTATGGCACCGGCGGGGCCACGCCGAAATCGGACTCACCGGGACAGTCTGAGGGTCGCGGGGATGGCGCCGGCGCACTTGTCATTGAGCGTGATGGCGCCCTTGGCAAGCACAACACCCGCCGAATCGGCCACGTGCAGTGTGCCGCTGAGCGATCCCGTGCACCCGTTCCCGGCCTGATAGTCCCCCGTGAGGCGAACCGAGTCGCCCCGAACCACCCCTCTGCGCGGGGCGACCCCCGAGACCGGAGCGGAGAGCGCGAGCTGCCCGCTGATGAGCGTGTCCCGCGGCGCCGC
>JABFSM010000269.1 GCA_013140635.1 Gemmatimonadales bacterium | reverse complement strand
CTGGTCCCCTCCACTCGTGGTGTTGGCGCGCTGCCGCCGCTTGAGCTGCTCGATCAGGTTGTCGAGGGTCGGCGCCTTGTTGCGGTCGAAGAAGACGCGGCCGTCGATCAGGGTCATTTCCACTCGGCTGGCCGGGGCGAAGGGGTGGCCGTTGAAGATCGCGATGTCGGCGTCCTTCCCCACGTCGATCGAGCCGGTCATCTTGTCGATGCCGAGTTGCCACGCCGCGTTGAGCGTGATCATCCGGATCGCCTCCTCCTCGCTGGCCCCGCCGTATTTCATCGCCTTCGCCGCTTCCTGGTAGAGGCGCCGCGCCCGCTCGTCGGAGTCGGAATTCAACGTGACCCGGACGCCTCGTTCCGCCATCAGAGCAGCGTTATGTGGAATCGCGTCGTAGGCCTCGAGCTTGTAGGCCCAGTTGTCGGCAAATGTGGAGGCGCCGCTCCCCGCGGCCGCGATCTCGTCGGCCACTTTGTACCCCTCGAGCACGTGTTGCAGGCTGGCCACGCGGAAGCCGAATTCCTTCGCCACCTTGAGCAGCATCACGATTTCGTCGGACCGGTAGGAGTGCGCGTGCACCAGCCGCTTCCCCTCCAAGACCTCGACCAGCGCGTCGAGCTGCAGATCTCGCTTCGGCGGGAGCGGCTCGAGATCCCCCCGCTTCATTCCCTTCTTGGCGGCGTCGTACCCCTTCCACTCCGTCTGATACTCTCTGGCGCGGGTAAAGACGTCGCGCAGGAGCTCCTCGACGCCCATCCGAGTGCGGGGATACCGCTGCACCCGCCCCGGCGTCTGGGGCACGTTCGTTTGCCGGACATTTTCACCGAGGGCAAACTTGATGCCTGACGGCGCGCCCGCAAAGAGGAGCGAATCGACCGGAAGGCCCCAGCGCAGCTTGATGACGCCGTTCTGTCCGCCGATCGTGTTGGCCGAGCCGTGGAGTACGTTGAGGGAGGTGACGCCGCCGGCCAGCGACCGGTAAATGCTGATCGCATCCTCCCGGAGCACGTCCTCGATGCGCACCTGCGAGGTGATCGAGGCGGTACCCTCGTTGATCCCCTCCACGGCGCTATGGGAATGCGCGTCGATGATGCCCGGCATCACGTACTTGCCGTTGCCGTCGATGACCTGGGCGCCGGCGGGGACCGCCACATCCTTGCCGACCGCGGCGATCTTGCCGTTCCGGATCAAGACGGTGCCCTTCTCGATCGTTCCATGGCTCGCGGTGAGGATCGTGGCGTTGGTGATCGCCACGAGTGTCGCGGCCGGAGGGATCGGGACGGCGAGGGCCGCCGGCGCCTGGCGGAGCGAGTCGCTCTGGAACTGAGGCCGCCCCGCGGGCGGGTTCTGCGCGGCCAGCGCACCGGCCGCGAGCGGCAACAGCATAACCGAATACCGCATCATGGCTTCTTCTCCGCGGTGAAGGTGGCGTTACCGAAACTGCCGAGCTCGGCGGTTCCGGTCATCTTGGTGCCGTCGACCTCGCCGCGATACGTGAGGGTGATGGACTGGCCCCCGAACTGCACTACGGAGGTCCAGGTGACGGTCTTGCCGACGATCTGGCCGTCGCCGATTTCCTGCGTGCCGAGCTGGCTGGCCATCGTGCCGGAAAAGCCGACCCCAACCTGAGTGACCGTCATCGTAATGTCGAGCGGTCCTTGGGGCGAAGTGAGGGTCAACGCCCAGGCCCCGCCGATCTGGGCCGGGGCATTCGCGCCCCCGGGGCCGGCCCCTCCAGGCCGCGCGGCCGGAGGAGGGGCCACTTCATAGCGGATCCCGTCGACGAACACCGCGCTGATCCGCGCCGAATCGGCGAGGAGGTCCCCGTTCGAAACGACGAGGTTGGCGATCTTCCCCGCCTCGATACTGCCAAGGATGTCGCCGGCGCCGGCGGCCTCTGCGGCGCGTTGCGTCATTGCCTGCAGCGCCACGTCGGCCGGCAGACCCGCCGCGACGGCCTTTCTGGCGTTCGTCAGGAAAGCGGCGGGCGCCGAGCCCCCCGAGGCAAGCGCAAACTTGATTCCGGCGCGGTTGAGTGCCCCGGCGTTCCCTTCGATGAGCTTGGTTGCCTCCCGGGCCGCGGCGGCGCTATCTCCCGGGGCACCGCGCTGGCTCAGCCGGAACGACCAGCCGGTGACGGCGGCCGCTTGAGGGAAGTTGACGGAGACGATGGCCGAGCGGCCCAGCAACGCGTCGGTGGCCATCCACCCCTCGGTCGCCCCGACGATGGTGCTCTTCAAATTGAATTCCTTCGCCAGCCGGACCGCGCGGCGAATCTCGTTCTCGTTGTTGGCATCGATGAACGCCGGCACCTGTCCGCGCACCACCGGCACCAACGCATCGAGTCCGGCGTCGACCTCGGGACGCTCCATCCCGCGCGGGTTGGCCTTGTAGCGGTCCTGTAGGATTCCCTGGCGCTGGGCGTCATAGAACGACTGGCGCTGGTAGGCGATGACCCCGAGCAATGTCGCGGGGTATCCGCCGGGAGATCCTTGATAGCCGACATGCTCTGCCACCGGCCGTCGCAGCGCCATCGAGCCGTCGACGTCGTCGCGGAGCGGGATGAGCGCCGAGAGGCCGCGAAAGAGGCCGCGCGTCGGGGCGACCAGGACGGCGGTGATCCCCGCGTCCCGCACCGCTTTGATCTCCGCGGCGGTCGCCTTGAAGTCCTTGGCGATATCTCGATCGGGTTCGAGGCCTGGGC
>JABFSM010000300.1 GCA_013140635.1 Gemmatimonadales bacterium | reverse complement strand
GCCCCGCCGGCCCCTCCCGATTTCCCGAACTTTCCCCCGCCCTTCACCCCGGGTGGCGATTTTGTGTCCCGGGTGTTCGTGCGGCTCGATGTCCCCTCCGAGGGGGTGCAGGGGGTGCTCGACGGTCGGCTCTGGGCCGATAACGGCGTGGAGTTTGTCCGGTTCCAATCGACTCCCTATCGGTGGGCCAGGTTCTACGAGCCGAAGAGCCACCGCCTGCGGCTCGAGCACCCCCGCTACAAGCTTCCGGCCTCCGCCTCGGTCTCCGCGTACGATCGCGACGTCCTGGCCTACATCAAGCTCGACCCCGCGGCGGTCGCTCCGCCTGCGTTCGCGATCCGCGCCAAGAGCCACTACTTCGACCTGAAGGAGCTCGCGGAGTTCGGCAGCCCTTTCCCGGCTGCGGCGGCGGAGTGGAGCTCCTCCGACCCCGCCATCCTCAAATCGGAAGGGCCGGGCCGATTCCGCGCGGTGGGGGCCGGAGAAGCGGTGGTGCGAGTACGATCCGGTAACGCCGAGACGAAGCTACCGGTCCTGGTACGGAGCAACCCGTCACAGCCGGTCCTTCATCCGACCGGTCCCGCCGACGTTGTGGTCGACCCGGTGTCGAAGACCCGGGTGGTTCGCGATCAAGTGGTGGTGGTCTTCCGCGACGGCATCCCCGAGGCGGACCGCCGCGCGCTGATCGAGCGGTACGGTATGGTGCGGCTCGGCACGGTAGAAACCCTGGGCCTCCACCAGCTCCAATACGATCCCAGGCAGTGGGCGCTCAAAGCACTGGTGGACACCCTGACTGCCGAGCCGGCGGTCGAGCGGGCCGCCCCGAACTGCGCCGGCGGTCCGTTCGTGCCGGTGGCGATCGACCCGTTCGTCCCGGGCATCGTGTCGCTCGCGGCGCGGCAGCTGGCCTACACCAACCTCTTCAAAACCGAGGCGTTCGCCGGCTTCGGGGTGCTCAGGCAGCTCCTTCCCCCGATGAATCCGCAGACGGTGACGTTCATCGACACCGGGCTCTTCGTGGACCCCGTGACCGGGAACTTCGACCCGCACTTCGCCACGAGGGTGGTGCTCAGGCACTGCGCCGCGTTCGGCAGCAGCAAGACACCGCTGGTCTTCAACGGGGCGAACGCCCCCGCCCTCAAAGCGGCTCTGAGCGCACCCCGGCGCCCGGGCACGAACGACCGGCACGGCAACGTGGTGGCCGGGGTAGCGGCCGCCACCTGGTCTCCCCCTCCCAGGGGCTCCCTCGGCGTCAACGAGCAAATGGGAGTGGCGATGCTCCAGTTCGGCACGGCCAATGACGCCGTCATCGCGGCCATGATCGACCACGCGGCGAGCCTCCAGGGTGACGAGCTCCGCGTCGTGAACATGTCGATCGGGTTCGAGAACGTCGGGGCGAAGTTTCCGGAAACTTCGGCCTGGTGGACGAATTGGACGCTGGAAGAGGCGATGAAGCGGCTGATCCAACGCGATCGGCTCGTCGTGATCGCTGCAGGAAATCATTCGCAGTCGGTCAAGGAGGTCGGCCTTGCCTCGATCAAAGGCGGCTTGAGCGCCGATGAGGGGAAAAACATCATCACGGTGGCCTGCACCGCGCTCGACATCCCGAACCCCGCCACCGCCCACCCGGAAGACAACGAATCCCGGTGGGCCGATGGGGCCGAGGGAAGTGCCTATGCGCCGGCCGGTACCCCGAGCCTGATCGACCTCGCAGGACCGGGGTCGGTTGTCGCCTGCACCAACGGGGACGGGGAGATCCCGATCAGCGGCACGACTTCGGTCGCCGCCCCCTTCGTGTCCGGGCTGGCGGCGCTGCTCTTCGGCATCCTGCCCAAAGGGATCCGCGCTTCGGTTGTCAAGGAGATACTGGTAGATACCGGCGACCAGATCCACTACGACCCCATCCCGCCCACGCCCAGGCGCCGGCTGTTCAGTGAACCCGACAAACATATCGGCCCGCGGCGCGTCAACGTCTGGAAGGCGATCCTCAACGCCGCGAACCGGACGGTGCCGCCCGGCATCCGCTTCGTGGGACTTCGAATCACCGCCGACACCGCCGGCCTCGTGCTCCGCCTGGAGAAGGGGCCGGGAGTCCTTCCCGAGACGCTCAACGACTCCTCGGTTCGGAACGAACCGGAGACGACCAAGGCCACCCGCATTACGCTCACGAACCAGCGGGGCGCCCTCTTCCCGCTCGCCCTCACGGCCTGGCAGGGGAGTCCGCTCAAGAAAGTCTGCGAGCTGGATCTCCAGCCGTTGCTCGCCCTTCCCGCCATCGACGCCCTCTCTCCCCGGTTCGTCCACACCATCCAGCTCTTCACGAGTGGGAAAGTGACCGTCGTCCACGACGACCGGGAAAAGCCCCTGGCTGGGCGTGCGCGGCTCGTCCTTTCCAACCGGGGCACCAAGCCCACCGATATCGACTTCCTCGACCCTGTGGGCCGGCATCCGGGTGACAAGAGCATCAAGCCGTGGATGCAGCTTTCCAAAGGGGACAGTTATGCCCTCGTGCACGAGCTCCTGAGTGGGCCGGCCGATACGCGGATCGCGTACTTCGACGGGACCGGGCAGCCTCTTCCGGCGCACCAAGTGGACGATCGGGGCCGCCCCTACGTCACGGTGCCGTTCGGCGAATCTGGTACGGTGCTGGTGTCGGCCTCGACTCCGGTCAGGGTTCGGATCACCGCGGTCTCTCTCAACAACGAGGTCGTGAAGGACGCCGTCGAGCTCTCCCTCGGCCCGGCCCCTGTCCCGGTGCCGCACCTCGTGGCGCCCGGATGGCTCATTCGCCCGGACGCGCCCCTCGAGCTCCGCAACACCACTGCAACGCGCTACACGCTCAAGCTCGCTCCCACCTCTTCCCCGAGCTCGTGGAAGGCGGTGGCCGAGATGGTGGGGGTGTACGTCCCGCCGGTGCTTGAGCCGTTCGGCAAGGTCGCGGTAACCGGCGCCCTCTCCTCGCCCGCCGGCGCGGCGGTCGGGAGCGGCGGCTCGTGCACGATTCGGGTGACGAGCGATCCCCCCGGAATCGACCGCACCCTCCGGTTCGAGGGCCGGCTGGGGCAGGTCAAGACGAGCCTCTCGCCGCTCACGGCCGAGACCCAGCACGTGAGCCACTTCCCGGGGAAGGAAGCGGTCTACTCCCGCTTCCACCTCACGCTGGCCAATCTCTCGGAGTTTCCGATCTGGTTCGAAGGGGTGGAGTCGACCGAGGCGCTCTTTCCCGGGGCGCTGCCGCCCCCAGGGACGCCGAAGGAACGGCTGCCGAGTGGCTACGAGTTCGAGGAGTTCCGGATCCTTCCCGGGGAGGATCTCACCTTCCGGCTCGAGGTGTACTACCACGCCAAGGTGTTGAAGTACCCTCCGGGGACGATCGGAGTGCGGACGGCAAAGCTTCTGATCGCGCAGCCGCACGAGCGCGTCGGGGTGACGTACCCGACCAACCCCGTCACGCTGCGCACCATCCTGGTTCCCGCGCCGCCTACCTAACCGCCAGTCATGGCTGGGGCCGCCGGTACTTCGCCGCGCTGACCGTATCTCCGATGGCCGTGTAGGCCGCCTCCAGGTCGCTCCGCGCCGTCCGGTGTACGTCGGTTTGCGTGGGGTTGAGCGAGTCCAGTACCCGGAGGCCGGCCGCAGTCAGCTCGATCGTTTCGCGCGGGCGGTGGGCCAGCAACAACGCATGCCCCAGCCGGATCCGGAACGTCGCGACCTCGTGGTGGGCATCGCCGTAGGCGGCGCTTCCGCGCGCCACCAGGTCGCGCAGCATCACGATCGCGGTATCCAGCTTGCCGGTATCCGTCAGCACCGTGGCCAGACTCGCCTCCGAGAGCATCGTATTCATGTGTTTGGCGCCGAGGATCTGGCGGAGCTCCCGGGCGGCGCGAGTGAAGGTGGCCCGCGCCGCCTCACGGTCTCCAATACCGACCTGCGCATGGCCGAGCGCGTTCCGCGCCAGGTTGATCGAGGAGAGCGGCACCTGCGGCTCCCGGCTCATGTCCAGAATGGCCGTTTCCAGCACCGGCACCGCCTCCGCGAATTGCTTCTTCCGCACCAGCGTCTGGCCGAGCGGCACCCGCGCGCCGGCGGTGAGCCAGTGGTGTTCGCCGAACCATCCGGCGCTGATCGCCACCGCTTCCTTGAGATCGCGCTCCGCGGTCTCGAGATCGCCGGTGACCGACGCCAGGATGCCCAGGTTGGTGAGCAGATAGCCAACGTTAGGATGGTTCGGGCCGAAGAGCAGGCGGTTGACCGGCAAGGCCCGGCGGAAGAGGGAATCGGCCCGCCGCACGTTGCCGGAGTAGTACGCCGCGTTGCCCAGCTCGCGCAGCGCATCGGAGTACTCTCGGGAGACGGTATCGGCGCGGGAACGTTGCGCCACCGCGCGCTCCAGCCGCGCGATGGCCTCGGGAATTTTCCCGCGCTCCGCCAGCAGCTTGCCCAAGACCTGGTTCAGCTCCGCGACCACGGGGTGGTCCGCCGGAACCCGCTGCACCGCGACCGCTTCGATCGCCAGGAACTCCTTTTCCGCCGTGTCGATCTTCCCCTGGCTGTTGAGGAGCACCGCGCTGCGGATGCGGGCGCGCAGCGTCTCCGGGTGGTCCGGGCCATGGAGCGCCGTCGCGTACTCGACCGACTGGCGGAAAAGGGTGTCGGCGCGCTCGAAGCTGCCGAGCTGCTCGCTGATGATGCCGAGGGTGAGCAACAGCTCGGTTTGCGCGAGCGGGTCGTTGGTGAGCCCCCGCGCTTCCCGGATGCCGTTCCTGACCACGGTGCCAAGGCGCAGGCTATCTCCGGGTACGGAGCCCTGCTCCCCCCCCTGGAACATGTCGACCAGGAACTGCCGCAGCCGGGTGGTGCGCGCCGCCTCGACGATCGCCACGTCGCGCGCCGCCGTGAGTGAGCGAGTGTGGAGAAAGAGCCCGGCGCCGGCGGTCACGACAACGGCCGCCGCCAGCGACACTTCCCGCCACCGGCGCCGGACGAACTTGCCGGCGCGATAGCCCCAGGTTGCCTTACGGGCGGCCAGGGGCTGATGCGCCAGGAAGCGGGCAATGTCGGCCCGGAACGCTTCGACGCTCCGGTACCGGTCGGCTTGGTCGGGGGCCAAGGCGGTGGCGAGCAGGGCATCCAAGTCGGCCCACTCCGACCCGGAGAGGTCGCCGGCGCCGATCGACGAGGTGGCCGCGCCGGCGCCGCCCGCGCGCCGCCCCTGCAGCGTCCGGCGAATGTTCGGCGGATAGGCGGCGCGGATGGTGGCGACGAGACCGCCGGTGGTATCTCCGTCGAGCCGGTAGGGAAGCGCCCCGGCGATCAACTCGAACAGCACCACCCCCAAGGCGTAGACGTCGGCGGTAACCCCGACCCGCCCCTGAAATTGCTCGGGGGCGGCGTACTGCGGCGTCAGCAGGCGGGAGGTGGTGTGGGACCGCGTGTCGGACGCGGAGAGCGCCGGAAACCGTTTGGCGATCCCGAAGTCGAGCAGCTTGATCCCACCGTCTTTGGTGACCAGCACATTCGATGGCTTGATGTCGCGGTGGATCACCGCGCGCTCATGGGCGTGCTGGACCGCGTCGCACACTTCGAGAAAGAGCTCGAGGAGAGGCCTGACCCCGAGCCGCCGCTTCCACACCCAGCTCGTCAGCGCCTCACCCTCCACATACTCCATGGCAAACCATGGCGTGCCGTCGGGAAGGTGGTCGGCGTCGAGGAGCCGCGCGATCGAGGGATGGTCGAGCGCGGCGAGCGTTTGTCGTTCGGTTCGGAAGCGGTCGCGGCGGGCGGGACTCAGCCATGCATTCGCGAGAATCTTGATGGCGGCGTTGGCATCCACGTCGTCGCGATGCCCGAGGTACACCACACCCATACCGCCTTCGCCGAGGAGGCGGACGATCCGGTAGGGCCCGAACTGGTGGGGAGGGAGGGTGTCGCCCGGATGCAGGACATCACCCGCGGCGCCGGCCATCCCGCGGTCGAGGAGGGTGGCTCCCGCCGCGTCCGCCTCCAGCATCCCGCGCACCTCCTCGGCGATCTCCGGTTCGTCGGTCGAGAGGCGCTGCAGGTCCTCGAATTGCTCGGGTGCGGAGCGATCGGCGAGGGTGTGGAAGAGGTCCTGGACTCGGGACCAGTCGGATGCCGTCAATGCCACGTGCCGCTCCTGAGGTGCAGGTACGACGGTGGGAACGCAGGAGATAGTATGGCGTGAGCTTCGGGGGCGCCAGTTTTGGGCTATCAGCTATTGGCTGATAGCTCATGGCTACCTCCCGCCCACCGACGTCCTGAGCGCCTTCGGATCGTACACCCGACCCGCGCGAATCACCCGCTCGACCTTCCGGAGGTCGGCCACCCGCTCCGCCGGCTTGCCGTCGACGATGAAGAGATCGGCGACCTTGCCCGCCGCGATGCTCCCATACTCCTTATCGTCCTTCATGACCTGCGCCGGAACGATCGTCGCGATCCGGAGCACCTGGGCCGCCGGAATTCCGGCGCGCTCGTAGTTCTCGAGTTCGGAGTTGTAGCTGCTCCCGTCGGTGCCGGGCACGATCGTGACCCCCGCATCGTGGAGCCGCTTGATGATCTTGAGAAAGGTGGCGTCGGCGCGGTCCGCCGCCGACTCGCTCGCCGCGGCGGGAATGCCCACGTTCGGGGCCGGAATCCCTCCCTGCGCGCGGGGCGAGAGCCAGAGGTTGACCGTCGGGTCGATGACGGTGCCCCGCTCCCTGAAGAGCGTCAACATCGCACCGAACTCCGGCGTGTCGAGATTGAAGTTAGGCGCCATCGCGGAGGAGACGGCGGAGTAAGCCCGCATGTCGGGGAGATAGAGCGAATCGGGGTAGAAGGTCGAGATCAGGAATGCGATATGGTTGATCTCGTCGAAGCCGAGCCGTACCGCGGCGGGCGTGCTCAGGCCGCGCGGCACATGCCCGCTCAGGCGCATGCCGCGTTTGTGCGCCTCACGCGCGATGGTGGGGACGAGGTCCTGCTGGATGAGATTGTAGAGCTTGATCTGCTTGTAACCGAGCGAATCGTAACGGGCGATCCACCGGGTGGCCTCTTCCTCCGTGCCCGCGATGGCTTCGGTCGGGCCCGCCCAGCGTCCCGGCCCCTCGAGGAAGCCGGCCAGCACCACCCGGGGCGCCGCGAGGCTCCCCGCCGCCGACCGGTCGCGAAGCGAGGTCGCGAGGTCCAGATCGGAGGCCATGTCCCGGATGGTGGTGATGCCGGAGGCGAGATCTGTGAGCGCCCTGGTGGTTTGGCTAGTGGGAAAGACGTGGGAGTGCATATCCCACATTCCCGGCACGAGGGTCTTTCCGGTGGCATCTATTATCGTGGCGCCGGCCGGAATGGTCATCGACTCGGCCGGCCCGACCGCCTCGATTCGGCTGCCGCGAATGATCACCGACTGCTTCGGCAGCACCACGCCGCGCTCGCTGTCGAAGAGATCGCCTCCGGTAATCGCGACGACGCTCGCCGCCGCCGGGGCCAGCCGCCGCGCCAGCGCCGCGCCGTTGGCATCCCGGTAGCGCATCTCGATCTTGTGCAATGCCGGCAGGGCCGCCTCGGCGCCCCGTCGCACCGTTATGAACCAGCCGGTCTGGTCGGCAAAGAGCTCGTTCCGGTCGTCGAGCCAGACCCCGGCCGCCTCGCCCACGGTGTCGCGTATCATGACGAGCCGAACATGCTCGCGGCCGCGCTGGGTGCGGACCGTGGTGTCGCCGACCACCTCGAGCCGCGCTGTCCCTCTCGGATGGAGCTTGGCGTACCGATTCGGCTGGCCGAGCAGGAAGCGGGCGAGCAGCGCCTGGTTGTAAGGAGTGAAGCTGAACAGGCGGTAGAAGGTGGCCGGTGTGTACGGCACGCGCGCGGACGAATCGCTCCCTTGCCAGAGCCAAGTCAGCGAATCGCGCACCACCTCGAAGCGGTCGGCCGGATTGCCGAGCACCGCGGGCGGGTTGTTGAGCGGGAGGTTCCAGGTTCTGCCCGCGACCACTCGGCCCCGGGAGATCGTATACCGCGCCTCGGAGCGCGGCCCCCGGTTCCGGTCGACGTGGTGGTACTTCACCACGACGGTGTCGGCGCTGGAGATGACCAACATCTCGCCCGCGGGGCGGCCATGATTCAGGACGACGTAGCCGGTGGTGTCGATGGCGAGCAGCAGCGCGAGGGAAAGCATCTATGAAGCTCCTGTCTCGGGGATCGCCGGTGGATTCCGCCCCACGCCCAGCGCATCGGCCACACGGTTGATGTAGTTGAACCAAGAGGCGATCAGCGTGATCTGCAATATCCCGGTGTCATCGAAGCCCGCTCCCCGCAGCCGTTCATGGTCGGTCGGCGAGATGCGAGTCGCGTCTTTGGTGATCTGCACGACGTAGTCCAGCATCACCCGCTCCCGCGCGGTAATCGGCGCGGTGGGGTAGTCGCTGCGAAGCGCCTCGACCAATGCCTCATCCAGGGTGACTCGACGCAGAAACTCTGCGTGCGAATCAATTCAATAGCGGCACCGGTTCGTCACCGACACCATCGTCGTGATCATCTCATGGTGCCGCCGGGTGAGGGGCAGCGAGGGTGACATCAGCGCCCCGAAGGTCGCGAAGGCATGGAAGAGCGCGTCGGGGATGAGGCTGTGCGAGGCCACGATGTCCGAGGTCCCATCGCCGGTCGGATGGACCGGCACGGCATACTCGGCTGGATAGAGCGCGCGCTGTCCCTCGATAGCACGCGTCAGCGCTTCGCCGGCTTCAGCGGCCGGCACGGTCTTGATCCAGGTCACGGGTCGCACCTCTCAGACTCGACTGCAGGCAGACCTTCAGAGGCGAGGGCAGCGCTGGAAAAGTAATCGGTCGAGTCCCCATCCCATTCGGGTTCCGCCGCCGGATCTGGCGAGTCGCCATGCGCGCCGGTAGTTTGTCGGGCATCCCGTTGATTGCAGGCGAGACGTGCGCACACCCTGGATCAGGTGGTTCGTTTCTCTTTCTATTGGCGTGGTGGGGTTTTCGCCGCCGCTTCTTGCGCAGCCCGCATCCGGTGCCTCGTGGCAGGCGCGCCAATTGGTGGCGGTCGGCGATCCCGACGCCGCCACCGGTGGCACCTTCAAGGAGCTGGGCGAGCACTGGATGCTCCGTAGCGGGCACCTTGTGTTCTGGGCCAAGTACGGAGA
>JABFSM010000107.1 GCA_013140635.1 Gemmatimonadales bacterium | reverse complement strand
GGGTAAGATCTACTTCCAGCGCCTCCTCGACGACCGCAACGGTCAGGCGCGCGGGCGGCTCGCCAAACTCTCGCTCGAATCCGAAACCAGCGTCACCACCGATCTCAACGCCGCCGCCCCAATCGAGGTCTATCTCCCCGTTCCCGAGCACCGCCGGAGCTGGACCGGCGGGCCCAATGTGCTCGTGGCCACCGCCGAGGAGGACGACGACGCGCCTATCGCCTACGACCTGACCGGCCGGCGGCAACGGCTCGACCCGAAACTCCCCCCAGGGGTGCCGGTCATTGCCCTGGTGCGCGCGGAACAGCCGTTCGGCGTCGCTCTGAAAAGCCCCGGCAGCGCCGGCGGGCCAGCCGCCGCCGCATCGATCAACACCCCCGGCCTCCACATGACCTATGCCGCCTTCGTCTCGACATTTGAGGGTTGGTTGAAGGGGGGGCCCGAGTTTGAGGTTCACATCTTGGGCCAAGACGGGACCTCGAGCGCTATGGAGAGCTACCAGTGTGCCGGTGCCAAAGCGGGCGGGCCGTACGAGTTCGACCAGAACAGCAGGGAATGGAACGGACGGGTGCTCCTCTTCAGTCAGGCGCAATTCGACAGCTACGCCCAGACACACCCGGGACAAGCGGTCCGCGTTTTCGTGCTGGAGGATGACGACGGCGCCTGCGACATCAAAATGGACTCGACTCGGGTGGCCAACTTCTTCCAGCAGCTGCGCAACACGTACGGCGACCTGACCGGCGGCAAGGACAAACAGCAGTACGCCGTCCGGATGTTCCAGAACGCCTCGAGCCTGCTCCGGCTCTTCCGGTCCGCCTGGTCGTTCATCACCACGCAGGACGATCTGGTCGGCAACGCCATCGAAGATGTGGTGGCCCGAGAGTTCTACCCCGGCGCCAACTGGGTCGTCAAAGGCGCCAACAACGAAACCTACGGAGCCCTTCGGCTCGAAATGCGCTAGGAGACCGCCATGTCCAGCTTCCAGCCGCTCGCGCTCCTTATCCTGTTCCTCGTCCCGCCCATGGTGCAGGCGCAACCGGCACCAGGCGGTCACCAGAAAAAGTGGCTCGTCGGCCTCTCGGTCGGGACCTTCACCTTCGACGGAGCCGCCAAAGGGCGGAGCGACACCGGCGAGCCGCTGACCTTCGTGCCCCACCGGCCGACCATGTCGGGCCTGCTCATCGGGTTCGGCGGCGAGCGCAGCCGCCTGACGCTCTCGGTGCGTACCGGCCAAGCCGGCCTCCGGCTCCGCGGCGTTCCCTCGGCGGAAGTGGCCGAGGCGGAGGCACCTGCGCCGGGCATCGTCCTCATCTTCGAAGATGCCTTCGCATTGGGGGAGTTCACGGTTTCGGCTTCACGTGTGCTCACCCGCCTCAAGGGAGGGCCGGCGCTCCGGCCCTCCCTTGGGGTCACCCTTCAACGATGGAGCGCCCCCGACATGCCGGCGCGTTCGGTGTGGGGCGGGCAGGCGGGACTTGGACTGGAAATGCAGGTGATCGGATCGTGGGTGGCGAGCTTCGAGGTCGAGGCGGCCTACACCTCCGACTCTCCCTTCAGGCGGCAGGATCTCCCCGAGGGGTTCGCTATTCGGAGTACGTGGCGGCGCTCGCTAGCCGTCGCGGTGGGCTGGAGGTTCTAGGCCGCCCGGGCGGTACCGCAGCCGGAGCAAAAGCGGCTGTCGGGCAGGAGCGACGATCCGCACGAGGAGCAGAAGGCGGCGGCCGCGAGGGTGCTGCCGCAGTTGGAGCAGAACAGCGCGTCGGCTTCGGGCCTGGGCCCGCAGCTCGGACAGGAGGGTGGCACAGCCGCACCGGCGGCCTTAGCGGAGCGAAGCGTCTGCAGCCTATCGGCAATCAGCTGGTCCGGATCCGCGGCGGCCATCCTCCTCTCCTGGCCCTCCTCTTCTCGGAGGGCCAGGAGCGCATCGTCGGTATAGCGCGCCTTGAGCGTCTCGAAGTCGGTGTCGGAGAGTTTTCCGGTCGCGCGATCGAACTCGATTTCTTTGAGCGCAAGGAGTGCCACCCCTCGGCGGGTCTCCTCGGCCGGCTCCGGCTCGACCGGCTCATTGGTGGGGGCCGGCGCCACGATCGGCTGGAACACCAGCCAGAGCACCAGACCACCGGTCAGGAGCGCGCCAACGATCTCCAGTACCATCAGTCCTCGACCTCTGCGAGCGCCTCGCGGAGGCGCTCGAGCTCCGCCGCATCGGGACTTCCCACCCGAAGCGCTTGGGCTTTCGGCGCCTTAGCAGCTTCCGCCTCCGCCAGGGCGGCATCCCGGCGAGCCCGGCCGGCTCGGCGGAGGAGGACCCACGCGAGCGCTGCGCCCACCAGCGTCACCACCGCCCCCGGCACGAGGTATCCCGCCAGGTTGAACCCTTCGGGCTTGGGCGCCATCAGAATCTGCTCGCCGTACTTGGCCACGAAGGCGGTCACGATCGCCTCCGGCCCCGCTCCCCCCGCCTTCAAGGCCAGCAGTTCCTTGTGCAGTTCCGGGGAGTAGGTGCAGGTAAAGTCGGTGGTGCGGCAGGTGTAGATGTCGAGGTTGCAGCCGCACATGCACTTGAGCCGTCGCTCGATTTCCGTCACGATCGGGTCGTTGTCGGCGGTGGTGGCGTTAGGCCGCTGCTGCACCATGTCGGGGCGGAAAAGCGGGTCGGCACCGGCGGTGTCCTGGGGCGCGAGCCGAGCTCCCAGCGCCGCGCCACCCGCCAACCGGAGAAACTCCCGCCGCCCAACGCTCACGATCCGATACCCGCGCCTTCAGGGCGGGACCCGATCGCCGCATCGGTGAGCGGCGTCTGATAGCCCGCCTCGACGCCGGTCCGGCGCCGACTGCCGACCACCGCGCCCCCAGGCCACATCGTAATGAGCCCCCCGACGATCAGGATACCGGCGCCGAGCCAGACCCACATGACGAGCGGATTGATGCTGATGGCGTAGGTGGCGCGGTCGGTGCCGCCCACCGAGCCGGCATATACCACATAGAGGTCTTCGCGGGCATTACTCCAGATCCCGACCTCGGTCGACGGCTCGAAGGTGTTGCGCCCGAAGCTGTCCTTATGCTGCCGCTTCTCGGAGGTGATTCGCCCCTGCGGCACGCCGTCCTTCCGTACATCGAGCGAGGCGGCCGATACCCACCGGTTCAGCTGGTCGTACTGGGAAACGCCGAGGTGCGTGAATCGGTAGGTGTGCCCGTAGGGGCTCTTGAGCTCGGCGCTTTCGCCGGGGGAAAGGGTCACTTCCTGCGTCACCTTGAACGCCATCCCGGCAAAGGCGACGAAATAGGTGAGAATGCCGACGTGGACGATGTACCCGCCGTAACGGCGCCGGTTCCGGGAAATCAGGTGGTTGAAGGCCAGAAGAACCGATTCCCCATGGATCTTTACTCGGGCGCGAATGCCCCGCCAGAACTCCTGTCCAACCGTGCCGAGCACGAAGCCGGCCAGGGTCCAGGCGGCCAGAGCCCACCCGTCGCGAATGCCGATGGCGAGCAGCGCCACCGCCACCACGAGACCGGTCACGCTCGGCACAATGAACTGCCGTTGTAGATTGGCCGCGCTCGCCTTCCGCCAGGCGATCAGCGGCCCGATGCCGGTGAGGGCCAGCAGAAAGAGCCCGAGAGGGACATTCACCCGGTTGAAGAAGGGCGGCCCCACGGTGATCTTGGTGCCCTGCACCGCCTCGGAGAGAATCGGAAAGAGGGTTCCCCAGAGCACCGAGAAGGCGATCCCGACGAGCGCCAGGTTATTGAAGAGGAAGGCCGCCTCGCGGCTGGCGAGCGATTCGAGCTCCGCTTCCGGCTCGAGCAGCGGCCAGCGCGCGTAGAGCAGCGCCGACGAGGCGATCGTTATAAGAATGAGGAAGACCAGGAAGAAGGTCCCGACGTTTCCCTGCGCAAAACTATGGACGCTGGCGATGATGCCGCTTCGGGTGATGAAGGTGCCGAAGATGCTGAGGAGGAACGAGGCGACGACGAGCCCCACATTCCAGCGCTTCAGCATGCCGCGCTTTTCCTGGATCATGACCGAGTGCAGGAACGCCGTCATGGTGAGCCAGGGAAGGAGGCTCGCGTTCTCCACCGGATCCCAGGCCCAGTAGCCACCCCAGCCCAACTCGACGTAGGCCCACCACATGCCGAGGGTGATGCCGGCCGAGAGAAAGAGCCAGGAGAGGATGGTCCACTTGCGCATGGCGTGGATCCAGCCGGTGTCGAGCCGCTTCGACAGCAGCGAGGCCATCGCGAACGCGAACGGGATCGTGATGCTGATGTAGCCGAGATAGAGCATCGGGGGATGGATCGTCATCCCCGGGTTTTGCAGCTGCGGATTGAGACCGCGCCCATCCTCCGGTGTGAAGGGAAGCCGCTCGAAGGGGTTGGCGGCAAAGAGCATGGTGAGGATGAAGAAGGCCACGACGACGTTGGTGATCCCCGCCACATACGGCATGAGCTCCGCATGGCGACGGCTCGTGACCGTCTGGACGGTGGCGCCGAAGATCGAGAGGATCGTGGCCCAGAAGAGGAGGCTTCCCTTCTGGCCCGCCCAGAAGGCGGAGAAGACGTAGTACTCCGGAAGATTCCTCGAGGTGTACTGGGCGACGTACTCGATGTTGAAGTCGTGGGCGAAGAGCCCTTTCCAGAGACAGGCCGCCGCCACGAGCAAGGCGGCGCAGACACCATATGTGGAGGCGGTCGCCGTGCCGGCGAGTTCAGGACGGGTTCGCCAGCGGCCGGCGAACGCCACTCCCGCCCCCCACGCCGAGGCGATGAGGGCAAGCCAGAGGCAGAACTGTCCGAGCAGAGTCACGGGGTTACGCCTTGCGGGCCTTGGGAAGCTCCGATTCGTACCGCGAGCCGCATTTGGCCAGGACCTCGGTGGCGTGGAAGACACCGTCCCGTCCGTACTTCCCTTCGACGATCACCTCGATGTTGCTCGCGTCGGTGAAGGTGTCCGGAACGAGGCCGGTATAGGTGACCGGAAACTCACTGGAACCGTCGGAGACCCGGAAGTCGATCGTCCGGGTGGCCTGGTCGCGCCGGACCGAGCCCGGAACAACCTTGGCGCCGACCTTGAGACCGACGTCGTGGAATCCCGGATCGGCTTGGGTCTTGGCAAGGAGCTCGCTTGGAGTGAGGAAATAGATCCCGGTTTCCTTGACCCCCGTGGCGATCAGGGCACCCACCCCCGCAACGATGACCGCCGCCCCGATGACGAACCTGGTGCTCGCTTTCATGGCGCCTACCTCCGGGTCAAAAATATAGCTGGTCAGCTCTTTGGGACCCGGGCCAGCGCCCCGGCTCGAAACTGGTCGAGCATGACCCGGTGATCGCGGTACTCCGGCCGGTCGGCGGCGAGTTCCTTGTCCCAGGCGCCCAAGAAGGCCCGGGAGGAGCGGCGGAGGGCGGCGCTGTCCCCCGTCATGCCGGCGGCGGTGCCCTGAATCAGAATGCCAAGCAAGTGCCCGGGACTAGTCCGAAGGATCGAATCGGCGAGCGCGAGAGCGGAGCGGCTGTCTGACCGAACGTGAAGGAAGAGCACCGCGGCGTGGTACTGGGCGTCGGCATCGACGGTGTCGAGCTGCTGATAGGCCTGGAAGGCCATCGGGGAGAACTGGGTCATCGTCGGGGCGTCGCCCGCTTCCGCGGCCCGCATCACCCGGTTGTAGAGCCGGTCGAAGCGCTCCCTCGGGCTCATGGTGCTGAGATCGGGCGGCGTTCCTTCGCCGGGGGCCACGGCGTCGGCGCCGACCGGAGGGGCGCCGCCGGACGAGGGCCCGCGCGGCACGACCAGCACGATCAGGAGCACCACGAGCGCCACGCCGGCAACGGCAAGGGGCGCGATGATCCCTGGGCGAGAGACCGGCGCCGGTCCGCCGAGCAGCTCCGCCCCGCATTTCCCGCAGAATCGGTCCGAGGCGGCGGCGCCGCATCGAGGACAGTACGCCATGGATCCCCCGTGATTCGTTTGACCTAACCACCACCCAAGTATGAAGCGACTATGAAGACTTTGTGAAGCTCTTTACCGGAAGTCGGGACGCCTCAACAGCTTGCGCCGGTTAGCACAACATCATATCCTAACCTACCACCGCGCCTGTCGATACCACGCAGGTCCAATACAAGGGGTTTCGCGATGCAACGCTTCGCGCCTCGAGTCCGATCGACCCTCTGGTTCCTAACGTCCTGCCTCGTCGCCTCGGGATGTACCAAGACCGATATCGTCTACCGAGACCGGGAGCCGTTCAACCCGGCTCCCGATCTGGCGAGCGGCATGCTCGGCTACTACACCGTCGAATCGAAACAGACGACCTGCGGCAACTGCCATGTCGGGCAGCAATCGAAGTGGGTGCAGACCGCCCACGCGAGCGCCTACAAGACTCTTGCCGATCTGCCGGCCGCCACGGCCCAGCCTTTCTGCTATACCTGCCACACCGTTTCCACGAACGGCAACGGACTTGCCACCCCCAAGCGGGGCTGGGATGCCGTCAAGGACAGCGCCTACCACGACGTCCAATGCGAGAGCTGCCACGGGCAGGGAACGACGCACGTGCAGTCGCCGAGCCGGACCAATTTCCCGTTGGCCCGCTTCGGCATGGCGGGCACCGGGGTGCCGGCCACCGCCGCGGGAAGTTCCAACGCCACCTGCGCCGCCTGTCACAGCGGGGCGCACCATCCGTTCGCCGAGGAATGGGGCAAGAGCGGGCACTCGAAGGTAGTGACTGAAGCGAGCGGGCCGGTGGCCAACAACGCCTCTTGCGCCCCCTGCCACGACGGGAAGAAGGCAGTGGCGGCGTGGGGCTTCAACACGAATTACATCGAGAAGGATTCGGCGGGGGTCTTCCCGGTTACCTGCACCGTCTGCCACGATCCTCACGCGAAGAACAATCCGAAGCAGCTTCGGTTTTCGATCACCGCCACCGAGCCGTCCGCCAATCTGTGCATGAAGTGCCACGATCGGCGAGCGGTGCTGAACACCGGCACCACCCGGCTCACGCCGCACGCGCCGCAAGGGGATGTCCTGCTCGGCACCGCGGGATACCGGGCGCCCGGGGTGGTGATCGAAGGGATCGCCGTGGCCACGACCCATGCGAGCAGCGCCAATGCGAACCTCTGCGCCGGCTGCCATGTCCAGCGCTATACGTTCAACGATCCGGCGTCGGGCAACTTCGTCTTCCAGGCCACCGGGCACCGGTTCCTCCCGATCCCCTGCGTCAACGCCAGCGGCCCGACCGACGATCAGGACTGCGCCTACAGCACGGCGGCCCGTTCGTTCAAGGGGTGCACCGGCTCCGGTTGCCACAATTCCGAAGCGATTGCCGCCAGCGCCTTCTCGTCTCGCCGCGCCACGATCGCAGTTCTGGCGGACCTGCTCTGGACCGATCTGGACAATGACCAGGCGCTCGACGCGGCCCCGGTGGACGGCGGCTGGCTGGCCATCGTCAAGCGGGATCAGCCGACGGAGTTCCCCGCCACCGCCGCGCAGGCGACCAAGATCACTCCGGCGATGGGGGCGTTCTTCAACGTGGCGACCTTTGCCGAACGCTACTCGAACGGCGATCGCTCCAAAGGGGTGCACAACCCCTTCCTCGGCAGCGCCTTGCTGGCGGGGAATATCACCGAAATGCGGGCGGCCTACCCCTTCCTGCCGGCCGCCCCGATGCCGGTCCAGGCGGTGGTGGACAAGAGCATCGCCGAGGCACGGACGCGGCAACCGGCGCTGTTCCGTGGACGAACCGGCGTGGAGAAGTAGATTCTGGCGGTGCGCGCCGCCCTTGCTTCTCTTCTGACCCAACTCCCCCGGGATGCCGCTCCAGGCACCCCGGGGGATACGCTTTCGGCCCTGCAGGACACGCTCGCGCGCGACTCGATGGCCGCCGCCGCGGGGGCCATTCGCGATACCGTCACTCCGCCACCACTTCCCGGCGGCATGGCGACCGTTTTTCGCTTCCTCTTCCAAGTGCCCCAGTGGATTCAGATCGCCGGCGCCGTGGTGGGCGCCGTGGTGGCCGCTTGGGTTCTGTACCGTATCTGGCAACACCGGCTCGGAATCGTCACCTGGCTCAAGACCAGGAGCCGAGAGGTCCAGCTCGGCCTCGCGGCCGCGGTGGCCCTCGGCGTGATCGTGGCGTCGATCGTCGGGATGAAGTCGTGGGACTACATGATGCACAACAACGACTTCTGCAGCGGCTGCCACGTCATGAATGCGCCGTTCCAGAAGTTCGCCGCCGGGGCCGGTAAGCATCAGGACCTCAATTGCCACGACTGCCATCAGCAGGGGATGTACGCGAACGTGCGCCAGCTGGTGCTCTGGGTGGCGGAGCGCCCCGAAAAGATCGGCACCCACGCCCCGGTGCCGAACGCGCGGTGCGGGGCGTGCCATATGGTGGCCCCCGAAACACCGGGCGTGGCCGCGACCGCCGGCCGGGAGCGTTGGCAGCATGCCCAGCGCCTGGCGGGCCATCGGGTCCACTTCGAATCCGATTCGACCGTGTTGCAGAAGCTGCAGTGCGTCACCTGCCATGGGGCGGAAGTGCACCGGTTCGTTCCGTCGACCCGGACCTGCGGGCAAAGCGGCTGCCATGAAAAACAGGCGGTCAAGCTGGCCGGTATGGCCAAGCTGCCGGAGATCAGTTGCGTCACCTGCCACGCCTTCCGCGCCGACCTGCCAGGACTGGCGACCAGAGACTCGGCGGTCCGCGCGATGGTGCCGGCGGAAAAACAGTGCCTTACCTGCCACCAGATGACCGGCTTGCTGGCCCGCTACAAGCCCGAGCTCGACCCCCACAAGGGCTCCTGCGGCTCCTGTCACGACGTCCACGCGCACACCACCCCAGCCGACGCCAAGGGTTCGTGCACGAAGTGCCATGCCGAACTGTCCCGGAGCCCCTTCCACGCCGGGGTCAACCACCGCCGGGTGCAGAGCCAATGCGCCACCTGCCATGTGCCGCACGCGGCGGCCGTGGATGCCGCCGACTGCGTGACGTGCCACACCAGCGTCAGGCAGCGCGGGCTCTTCAAGACGCCGTTGCCGTTCGACACCAACACGGTCCTTCGCAATCGGGCGGCGCCGCCTCCCGCGTCCACCCTCGAACCGCAGGGTAAGGGGGATGTGCTCCCCGAGGAGCTGCCGCCGGTGCGGGACTCCCCCGCACCGCCACCCGCCACCGCCGCCGACT
>JABFSM010000231.1 GCA_013140635.1 Gemmatimonadales bacterium | reverse complement strand
CCCCACCACTTTCCCCACCAGCGCAAGGCCCATCAGCACGCCCACCACGCCAAGCCACCCCTGCAGCGATTGCGGGAAGGAAGGCCCCGGCCCCCCGAACGCCGACAGGGCCATCACCAGCATACCGACGGCCAGAAACACCGCCCCCATCTCGCAGCCGCACGCCGAAAGCCCCCGGTTGATCACCCGTTCCGCCTTGCGGAGCGCCGCCGAATCGTCAGGCAGCGCCAGCACGATGCGCCGCAGGCCCCGCCGCGCCGAGCGGGGCCTGAGTGCGCGCAATTCCTCGATGGTGCGGAGCGTCCGTTCCATCTCTTCCTCAGGGCAGCAGTGAGGCGGCACCGTCGCCGGTAATCCAGTCCCACGCCGTCCGGGCGTCATCGAGCGGGAAGCGGGGCTCCCCGCCGCCGATCAGGAATTCATAGAAGACCCCGCCGGTGACGTACGCGCCGGTGGAGCCGCTGAACATGATCTGATCCGCCCCGCGCTTGTTGCCGCTGCGGTCGGTGTGGTTGAGACTCCAGTAGTGCCCCATCTCGTGCGCCAGCACCCACCGGAAGACGAAGTCGGGCGCCAAGTTGCGGTAGCTCACCCCCGAGAGATCGGCATCGTCGATCGACGGGCGGAACCAGGAGGTCAGGCCGAAGAGCTCCCCGCCGCTGCGCTCCTTCACGTAGTGAAAGTGGCTGATCGTCGGCAGGACCGAGAGGTCGTCGTTCACCCCGGTCCGCCCCATGGTGCCGAAGAGCGCCTGCTGCACCGCGTTGCCCGGAGGATTCTCCTCGCCGGCGTTGAGCGGCACATGGTCGGTCGAGGTGGCCCGGATCGTCCCGATCCTCGGGAAGAAGAGCTGGACCCCCAGCGCCTCCGCCTTACGCTGCGTCGTGTCGAGATGCTCCCGGAACTTGGCGCGGGAAATCGGGAAGACGTGGAACTCCGCCACCGACGCGGGGCCATTGTTCAGGAAGGTCACGAGGTCGGTGAAGGAGACCTTGAGATCGCTCCCGGCATAGACCACTTCGCCGTCGGCCTCGTTGAAGGTGTTCTTACAGGTCGAGGGATAGCCGGCATAGGCAAAGAGGTCGATCACGCCGCTCCGGTGCAGCGCGGCGAGGTTCGGCGCGTCGGCGGTCGAGCTCAGAAACATGCGCCGCGCGTCGCTCGTGAATGGCAGCCCCATCGGCGCGCCGTTGATCCCCACCTTGTCGAGCGCCCGGGCGATCCGGGCGGTGTCGCTGCCGAACGCCTTGGCCAAGGCGTCGCGGATCACCTGTTCGAGTTGGAGCCGGTTGACGGTGTCGCGTTCGCCGGCCACGAGGTAACCGGCCACGCGAATCGTCAGGAGCACTCCGGCGGCGAGGGGGTTGATGAGGAAGCCGGCGGGTGCGAAGCCGGTGACCAGCAAGGTGCGTCCGATGCCGGCGCCGAGGTCGCCGATGCCGCGGAGAAGGCGGCAGAGGTTGAGGCCCAGGATACCGAGGAGGATATCCGTCGCGGCGTCGAGCAGATCCCGGACGATGCTCACGAGGTCGCGGACGAACTGGATCACCCCCTTGATCCAGCCGATCAGCACGCCGAGCCAACCCAGGCTGCTGATGAGCGAGTCGATCAGGTGCTCGAGGTCGTCGAGGATGCCGATGACGTCGTCGATGAGAACGCCCACGAAGTCGAGAATGTCCTCGACCGTCTCGAGGATGATTCCCCAGAGATCGAGGAGCGATTTGATCGCTTCCCAGGGGTCGGTGAAGAGGCACACCAGGAACGACACGGCCCAGGCAACGACACGAAGGACAAGGGTCACCACGATCCCGATCACGGTCGTCACCACCTGGCAGACGATGGTGACGACCCACTTGCCCACCGTCACGACCACCCACACCACCACCTTCACGACAATGGTCACCAGATGGCAGAGCCAGCGCAGCGGGCTCCACCAGGGCTGCTTCTTGCACCGCTCTTCTTGCTTGGAGACCCACTGGTCGACCGGTTTGGATATCTCTTCTTCGATCCACTGGCGGACCTCTTCGCAGCTCTCTTGAGCCCGCGTGAGGAACTCGGTGACGGGGACGAGCACCGACTTCGTGATCCACTGACGGACTTCCTGGCAAGCCATAGAACGCTCCCGGAGACGCCTCGGCCGAAAGTACCGTCAGATCGGCGTTTGGCTAGGGTGGCCGCCCGAATGGATAGATGCGCTGCTAGGCGTGTCGCTGTGGAAACCCGCAATGCGCACGGGGAAAACGCCGTTCAGTACCCCCACACCTCCGCAAAGAAGGTCGGCAAGTCGATCGCTAGCTCCGCCGGCCGCCATCGCTCCACCGTCCGTGTGTCCAGATCCACGATCCAGTATTCGGGTATTCCTGCCCGCTGGAAGCGGCGCCGCTTGATCAGGCGGTCGAATCTGGCCGAGCTCGGCGAGAGAATTTCGACCACGAGAATCGGATTGGGGAAATCGGCCCAGTCTCGACTGGCAGGGACGTGAGGCATTACGAAGAGGTCGGGCTGAGAGAGCTGATCGCCGCCAAGGTGCAGATCGGCTGGCGATGTGAACGTCCAGCCCAGCTTCTGAGAGGTCACGTATGGAGCGATGGTCTGCTGAAGAAAGGCGACCGCCATTTGGTGGGGCGCACCCGGCGCCGGCGTCACCAGCAGCTGGCCGTCGAAGAGCTCGTAGCGGTTCCCGTCGTCCGGAAGGGCGAGCACCCGCTCCCGGGTCCACCGGTCCGTCGTTTCCGGCATACCCATAGACTACGCTCCTCGGCGTCCAGGCCGCAACTCGGCATGACCGAGTTCGTGCTGCGTAGAATTGGTTAGGTCGAATCGGCCCCTGCATTGCATCTTGAGCCGATGCCGCGCCGCGCCCCATCCCCCCGAGCCCCAAGGCCATGTCATTGCCCGTCACGTTGCGCCGTTTCACCGTCGATGAGCTGGAACGATTCCCCCCTGACGGCAATCACTACGAGCTGCTCGACGGGTGCCTCATCGTGACTGCACAGGCAGGCTTGCCGCACCAGACCGTAGCCACACGGTTGAGCATGGTTCTCGGGGCCTTCTTCCGGCAGGAGCCGGGCATCGAAGTGTGGGCACGCGGCGCCATCGAAATCCGCCCCGACACTCATCTCGAACCTGACATTCTGATCGGCAAGATGCCGGATATCGCCCGGTGGGACGCGGTGCGGGATCACTGGCTGGCGGTGGAAATATGCGGCGTGGCTTCTCGGGTCTTCGATCGGGAGGTCAAGCGTGACGCATACTTGCAGTTAGGTGTGAAAGAAGTCTGGCGGGTAGATCTCGACCTGCGGTGCATCTTCGTCTCCAGGCCCGGCGGTCCTTCCGACATTCACCACGACACCACCCTTTCCTGGTACTCCCCGAGCGGGCGGGAACTGAACATCAGCATCCCCGCTCTCTTTCGCGGGCTCCCTCCGGGGGGGTGAGATTGCTTCGCCGCCTGCGGCGGCTCGCAATGACTCCACGCCGCCGCGGCTCGCAATGACATACTAGATCCTCAACCGTCGCCAAGGACCCTTGGCGAGAAGGAGCTACGCTCCGCATAGGATTGGTTAGGTTGAATCCGTTGGCTCGCGGCAGCTTGGGACCATGCCGAGTTGCGCCTCCTCCCGCCGAGCCCCCAGATTATGGCCATGCCTGCCGTGCTGCGCCGCTTTACCGTGGACGAGTTGGAGGGTTTCCCGCCCGACGGGAACCGCCACGAGCTGCTCGACGGGATACTGATTGTGACTCCGCAGGCTGGATTGCCGCATCAAACCGTCGCGGCTCGGCTGGTGCGGGCGCTCGATTCGGTCCTTGGGGACGAGTTGGGTGTTCAATGGTGGACTCCAGGCGCCATTCAGATTCGCCCACAAACTCACCTCGAACCCGACATTCTTGTTGGACGGATGC
This sequence comes from Gemmatimonadales bacterium, assembly GCA_013140635.1. Lineage (GTDB taxonomy): Bacteria > Gemmatimonadota > Gemmatimonadetes > Gemmatimonadales > GWC2-71-9 > JABFSM01. The sequence continues at coordinate 5,323 of JABFSM010000231.1, read as the reverse complement.
CCGCGGACGGTCGATGGGAATCGGTGCAAGATCACTGGCTCGCCGTCGAAATCTCAGGAGTAGGCTCGCGCCTCTTCGATCGCGAGGTCAAACGCGATGCCTACTTGGAACTCGGCGTGAAAGAGGTCTGGCGGGTAGATCTCGGCTTTCAGTGCATCTTCGTCTCCAGTCCCGGCGGCCCGGCAGATACTCGCCACGATACGACCCTCACCTGGTACTCTCCGGGCGGGCGGCAGCTGATCGTCGACATTCCCGCTCTCTTTCGCGGGCTCCCTCCGGGCGCGTGAGATTGCTTCGGCGCCGTTGGCGCCTCGCAATGACCCCGCTACCCTCCGTACCGACCTACCGACCTACCGACCTACCGACCTACCGACCTACCGACCTACCGACCTACCGACCTACCGACCTACCACCTTCCCCCCTCTCGGCAGCCCACCCGGCAAATCCGCCAGCACATACGCCAAGATCGCCATCGCCGCCACATTCTCCGCCAGCTCCCTCGGATCGATCTTGTCGACGTTGTCCGCTTCGGTGTGATGATACCAGAAGTACCGCGTTCCGTCGACGTTATGGGATATTCCCGGCACGCCGAGCTCCATGATCGGCCCGATATCCGCCCCGCCGCCACCCGCCGTGGCGCTATCGACGCCTAAGGGCCGCAGCAGCTTGCTGATCTGATTCACCACCGCAAAACCGGAGTCGCTCCCCGTAAAGCCAAAGCCCCGGAACTTGAACGTCCCCCCATCCGACTCGATCGCGGCCACATGCTTGTCCAGCGCGGCTCGGTGCGTATCCCGATAGGCGGCACCCCCCCGCCCGCCATTCTCCTCATTGGTCCAGCCCACCACCCGAATCGTCCGGCGCGGCCGGAGCCCGAGCTCCTTGAGGAGCCGCACCGCCTCCCACGCGATCACCACCCCGCCGGCATCGTCCATCGCCCCGGTCCCCACATCCCATGAATCGATATGCCCGCCGAACACCACCACCTCGTCCGGCTTTTCCCGCCCCGCCAACTCCGCCACCACATTTCGCGACGGGCTATCGGGGAGCCAATGCGCCTCCATATCCAACCGGACCACGATCCGCTGCCCCCGCTTCTGCATCCGGTGGAGCATCGCCGCATCTTCCTGAGAGATTGCCGCCGCGGGAATCTTGATCGCCGCGGTGTCGTATGCCGTTCCCATCGACCCGGTGTGCGGCGTGCGCATCCCGTAAGGGCCCACCGAGCGGAGCAAGGTCGCCACCGCGCCGAGCTTCGCCGCCTCGACCGGTCCGCCGCCCCGATACCGCACCGTGGCGCCATAGCTCGTGAAGGGCACGTCGAAGAGGACGATCTTCCCCCGGACCTGCGCCCCCTTCGCCTTGAGGTCGTCGAAACTCGTCACCACCACCACTTCCGCCTGGATCCCCCCTCTCGGCGTCGCCACGCTCCCGCCGAGCCCGAGCATCGGCATGTTGAGGTAGCGCGGTTCCAGGAGCTCCACCTTCTCATGCCCGCGGATCCACCGCGGCACCATCGCCGGCTCCCCCCGCACATTCTCGAGCCCCTCTTCCTTCATCCGCGCCAGCGTCCAGTCGATCGCCCGCTCCAGCGCGTCGCTTCCGCTGAGCCGGTGCCCGAAGCCATCGGTCAGCTCCGCCAGCTTGTTCCAGGCGGCGCTGTCCTTGAGCGCGGCGGCGATGATCCGGTCGGCGGCCTGCTGATACTCCCGTTGGATCGGATTGGGGGCGGCGGGTCGGCGCTGGGCCGAGAGAGTGGGGGCCAGCAGGATGGAGGCGGAGAGCAGGAGCAGAACGGGACGGGCCATCGGATCGATTCCGGGGGACGGGAGGCCGTAGGATAGCGGGGAAAGTGGGACGATAGTAGTCTCCCCCTATGCGAATCTATCCCCGCGGTATGACCCCGGCCCGGCGATGAACTTCGAGAAACGCTTCGAGTCGCTGCTCTGGAGCAGCCGGCTCCTGGTCATCGTGGCGGTTGCCGGAAGCCTCGTGGCGGCGGTCGGGATGTTCTACGTGGCGTCGGTGGATGTGCTCTCGCTCCTTCAGCACATGAGCCACTACCACGATCTGACCCTCGACCTCGCCGCCCGCACCGCGCTCCGCGCCACTATCGTGGCCCACGTGGTCGAGATCGTCGACGGCTATCTCCTCGCCGCCATCATGGTGATCTTCTCCCTCGGTCTCTACGAGCTCTTCGTGAGCCGCATCGACCAGGCGGAGGGATCGGCCTTCGCGGCACGCCTCCTCTTGATCCAAAGCCTCGACGATCTCAAGGACCGGCTCGCCAAGGTGGTCCTCCTGATTCTGGTGGTGAAGTTCTTCGAGTACGCCCTGACGCTCACCATCGACAAGTCCCTCGATCTCCTCTGGCTCGGCCTCGGTATCGCGCTGGTTGCCGGGGCGGTCTTCCTCTCCCACGGACACAAGAGCCAGGACGAAGGGAGCGCCCATTGATGCACCGCCTCGCGCTCCTCTTCCTCGTTCTTGCGGCCGGCCCCGCGCGGGCCCAGACCGTCACCATTCCCGACCGGCACCCCGCGGTGCGCCGCGCGCTGCAGCTTATCGAGCAGGCCGAACCGGCCACGATCGACGAGCAGGTGGCGATTTGCCAGGTGCCGGCGCCGCCGTTCAAGGAGCAGCGTCGAGCCGAGTTCTACCGGACGCGGATGCAGGCGCTGGGCCTCCGCAACGTGCGGATCGACGCGGAAGGCAATGTCATCGGCGAGCGTCCGGGTAGTGCGCCAAACGGGCCGGTGGTGGTCCTCTCCGGCCATCTCGACACCGTCTTTCCCGAGGGCACCGACGTAACCGTCAGGCGGGAAGGGAAGCTTCTCAAGGGCCCCGGCATCGAAGACAACTGTCGCGGGCTGGCGGTGATCCTGGCGGTGGTTCGGGCGCTCGATGCCGCCCAGGTCAAGACGGACGCCAGCCTCTTCTTCGTGGCCACGGTGGGAGAGGAAGGGCCCGGCAACCTCCGCGGGGTGCGCCACCTCTTCGAAAAGGAGCTCAAGGGCCGAATCGGCCACTTCATTTCGGTGGACGGCGAGGCGCTCACCTTCACGCGGGACGCGGTGGGGAGCTATCGCTACAAGGTGACCTTCACCGGGCCCGGCGGCCACAGCTTCGGCGCCTTCGGGATGCCGAATCCGATGCATGCGATGGGGCGGGCGATCGCACGGATCGCGGAGCTTACGGTGCCCGAAGACCCCAAGACCACTTTCAACGTCGGGCTCGTGGAGGGAGGGACCTCGGTCAATTCGATTCCCGCGAGCGCCACCTTCCAGATGGACATGCGATCCGAGAGCGCCGCGGCGCTCGATGCGCTCGACGCCAAGTTCCGCGCGGTGGTGCAGCAGAGCCTCCAAGACGAGATGGCCCGCTGGCCCAAGAGCGACGTCAAACTGGCCGTGGCGCTCGACAAATGGGGCAATCGGCCCGCGGGAGCCCAGCCCGCCGATGGCTTCATCGCCCGCGCGGCGATGGAAACGGGAAGAGTGTTAGGCTTTACCTCCTCCGCCCAGAAGTCCAGCACCGACGCGAACATCCCCATCAACCTCGGCATTCCCGCCGTGACCCTCGGCGGCGGCGGAAGCTCCACCGGCGCCCATTCGCTCGGTGAAACATGGGACAGCACCGACAGCCACCGCGGCACCCAATGGGCGCTGCTGCTCGCCGTCACCCTGGCCGGAGTGCGCTGACCGATGCGATTCACTCTCGCCGATGCCCTCTCCCAGCTTCCCACCCCCGAGGGGAAGCGATTCGTCGAACTCCTGAAACATGGCACCCTCGTAGTCGAGCTCTATGCGCCGAGGGGCAACGACCCGCAGAAGCCCCACAAGCAGGACGAGGTCTACGTCGTGATGGCGGGGCGGGGCCAGTTCGTGAACGGGAAGAACCGCCATCCCTTCGGCCCCGGCGATCTGCTCTTCGTGCCGGCGGGGGTAGTGCACCGGTTCGAGGACTTTTCGGAGGACCTCGCGGTCTGGGTGGTCTTCTATGGGCCGGAGGGCGGGGAGAATTCCTAACGCACCAGTTGTTCCAGCGCTTGAGCCAACCGGGTGACTCCCTCTTCGATTTCGCGGTCGCGTACGCCGGCGTAGCCGAGTAAGAGGCCGGCCCGCGGGAGGGAACCGCCGAAGCGGGAGAGGGGCAGGACGTCGACGGACCGCTCCTTGGCCGCGCGCACGACATCGCCCTCGTTCGACCCGGCGGGGAGCCAGCCGATCAGATTCATCCCCGACTCCGCGCGCTTGACCTCGAGGAGCCCGGCAAGCTGCCGCTCGGCGGCGGTCACCAGGACTTCCTGGCGCCCCCGGTAGATCGAGCGCATCCGGCGGATGTGGCGTTCGAAGTGGCCCTCGGTAATGAAATCGGCCATCACCGCCTGGGTGAGGTGCGGTGAGGTGTAATCTGATGCGATGCGGGCGGCGGCGAAGGCGTCGATCAGCGCGTCGGGAACGACGAGGTAGCCGAGCCTGACGGCGGGGAAGGTCACCTTGCTGAAGGTGCCGCAGTAGATGACGCAGCCGTTCGGGTCGAGGCCTTGGAGCGCCGCGAGGGGCCGGTCGACGTAGCGGAACTCGCTGTCGTAGTCGTCTTCGACGATCCAGGCCCCCGCCGCGCGCGCCCAGGCCAGGAGTTCCTGGCGCCGCGCGGCCGGCATGGTCATACCGAGCGGGAGCTGCCGAGACGGGGTGACGAAGGCGGCATGGGCGTTAGGTGCCAGCCGCCGTCCTTCGCTCACGATGAGGCCCTGGTCGTCGACCGGCACCTGTACCAGGGCGGCGCCCGCCGCGATGAACGCCTTACTGGCCCCCGGGTACCCCGGCGATTCGAGCCAGGCCTGGTCGCCGGGGTCGAGCACGACCCGGGCCGCCAGGTCGAGCCCCTGCTGCGACCCGTTCACGATGAGCACCTGCTCCGCCGTGCAGCGGACGCCGCGCGCCGCATTCAGATAATCGGCCACCGCCTGACGGAGTGGCTGAAAACCGAAGGGGCGGCCGTACGAGAGCGCCCCCGGCGGCACTCGCCGCCACCGTTTGGCCATGATGCGGCCCCAGATGTCGATCGGGAAGATGTCCACCGCGGGCACGCCGCTCCGGAAGGCGCGGGGTGCCTCCTCGAAGGGCGCCAGCTCCGGAATCGAGGCCTTGGTGAGGATGTTGGCGCGCCGCGACGGACGTCCTTTGTGCGGAGAGGCCGGCGGCCCCGCCGGCGGCGTCGCCGCGCGCATGGCGCGTTCCGGCGGTGACGGCACGACCCGCGTTGCGCCGCGCATTCGGCCTTGGACGTACCCTTCGGCGCGCAATTGCGCGTAAGC
>JABFSM010000006.1 GCA_013140635.1 Gemmatimonadales bacterium | reverse complement strand
TTTCAAGGATCGGGCGGGGGAGGGGGGAGCGCAAGAGCGGCAAACGCCCCGCGGACTTAGTCCGCGGGGCGTTTGATGCTGAAACAGCGCGGTTACCGCAGGGTACCGTAATCGGCGTTGAGCGCCTTGTCGATTCGCGCTTTCGACTCGTCCAGATGGGCCCGAGAGTAGGCGTCGAGGGTTGCACCCGCGGCGAGCGCCGTACCGAGGCGCCGGCTCAGGTCCTTGAGCTGCATGCGGGCCACCGAGCGGGCATCCGCCGGGGTCCGGTCGGCCGGTTGCACCAAGATCTGGGTCATTTGGTTCACGTATGCCCGCTGCAGGTCGCGGCGTATTGCCGACGTGGTGCGCGCCCCCGGACCCCACGACTCGGTCCAGATGGCCTGGCTCAGGGCGCCCATCATTTCGGGAATGGTCACCATGCTGGCGGGGCCGTACTTCGTCTCGCCATCCCGGATCCGGGCCAGCCGGAACGGGTTGAGAAGATTGGCGAGGGTGGCGGTTTGAAGGGCGAGCACCTGCTCGTGATAGGGGAAATCGAGCCGCCCGTTGAAGGTGGTGTTCTGCCCCCAGTGGAGCCAGCGGTTGGAACCCAGCCGCTGCAGTGTGGCCGGCGCCACGACGAGGGCTTGCGGCGAGAAGACGCGCTCGACGACGAAGTCCAGCGCCTCCCGCTGCTTGGCCCGCGGCACGTTGACGAAGGGCAGGCGGCCGTTCGGATCGCCGACGTGATCCCGGTTGATGTAGGCGCCGCCGAGGTGCTTGATGGCCGGAGCGATGGCGCGGGCGTACTCGTTCATCAGTCCGCCGAAGGCGTTGCTCAGGTCGTTGTAGCTCGAATTGTCGGCCAGCACCTTGGCCTGCAAGTTGTCGAGCACGTCGAGGAGGATCGCGGTGCGCTGCTTACCCCATTCGAGCGGATCTTCACCCAGATCGAAGGTGTTGATCGTCGGATCGAGCGCTCCCGGGCCGCCCGACTCGGCGTTCGTCCCGTACATATGGCGCGGATTCGCGACCTCGCGGGTAAGCGCCTGCGCACGGGCGTTGTCCGGGGTGTACGCAAAGCTGATCACCCACCGGTCGTAGGAGCCGACGGTCGGCGTGTAGTAGGGTCCGGTCTGCTTTCCCTTGGGCGCCACATTGACGGCGGGGTACTCCATCACCGAGCTGTAGACGCCGTTCTCGTTGGCCCACGCCGCATCCTGGAGCTTGGCCACCGGAGTGCTGGCGGAGCTCCGGAAGTTGTGCTGAAGCCCCAGCGTGTGGCCGACTTCGTGCATAACGACCCACTTGACCGCCTGATCGACGAACGGCGCGGGAACGGGGTCTCGGACGCCGAGCGCGCCGCTCGCGATCAGCGACGCCCGGAGCAGCCCGCCCTGTTCGGTGAACGCCGAGGCAAAACCTTGGAGCTCGAGCTGTCCGGGCGCCGGTTCGAAGGCGCCCATGCCGAGCGCCTGTTCGAGAGCGGTCGCGGCGCTGGCGGGGCCGATGAGGTTCCGCCAGTTGTTCTTGTAGTTCCCGAACATCGTCGACTCGAAGAGGATATCGGCGTCGAGGACTTCGCCGGTGCGCGGGTCGACCGTGGAGGGGCCGATGGCGCCATAACCGGGCTGGTCGGAAACGTTCCACCGGAGCGTGGCGAACCGGATATCCTCCGGGTCCGCGTCGGCGGGGAGGTCGATGGCGCGGATCGCTCCGCTCCAACCCGCCGCCTCGAACGCCGAGTTCCACGCCTCGACCCCGGCCTTGAAGCCGGCCCGGTAGGCCTGCGGCACGTTGGGATCGATGTAGTACGTGATCGGCTGCTTGGGCCGGATCTTGTCGCCGACCCGCTCGCCCGGCTCCAGGCGCCACCGGTTGACCAAGCGGACAAAGGTCGTGGTGTCTTCCTGAGAAAAGTCCTTGTGTACCGTCCAGAAGTTCCCGACCCGGTCGTCGCCGTACCGGGGTTCCATCGGTGTCGCGGGGAGCGCGGCCATCGTGTAGTGAATCGAGAGCGGGATGTACCGGCCGTCCGGCACTGAGGGCCAGCCGACCGGCTCCGCGGGGCGGAAGGTGAGCTTGGCGCGGACGTTGATGTTCTGCGGGAAGCCCTTGACCGACTCGAGGTAGCTCCGGGTTCGGTCGAAGGTCGCCACCCCGGGCCGCCCCGGTCCGGGGGAGACCGCGTTCCGCACGATGGCGCCGACGCCGGACAGATCCGACACGAACCAGTTGGCGACGTCAACCACCATCGCCGAATCTTCCCGGAATGAGACGATCGGCGCCGACTCGACGACCGATGAGCCGTACGTGAGGTCGACCGCCTTGGCCGCCGCGGCATCGTTCTTGGCGGTAAAGCGGTGAGGCCGCTGGACCAAGAAGATCTGGTCGGCGCGGCGTTCGAGCGCCACCAGGTTTCCTTCGAAGATGTTGAGCATCGTGCCGCCGAAGAGGCTGTTCACCCCGATGCCCTGCGCGATCTTCATTTCCATCAGGAAGTTCTTGCCGAGCCGGTCTTTCGGGATGGCAAGGTAGAGCTTGTCGTCCTTCTGGTAGGTGTCGAAGTACCCGGTCCGCACCACCGCGTCCTTGGTCAGGTCGCTGAAATTGCGGAACGGGCTCGGCGGCCGAGCCCGGCTGCAGCGAGGGGATCAGGCGGTTGGCGATCGTGTAGATCTGGGTGTTCTGTTCGGAGGGACCGGCGATGATGAGGGGCGTGCGCGCCTCGTCGATCAGGATCG
>JABFSM010000177.1 GCA_013140635.1 Gemmatimonadales bacterium | reverse complement strand
AGGGTAAGGTCGCCTGGAACGGCTCGACGCTCACTTGCCGGGACTGGCACCGGCAAAACCGATCAACACCTGCCCCTTCTCGACTGCCTGCCCTGGCGTGACCGCGACGCGCTCCACCACGCCGGGAGATTGGGCTTTGAGCTCGTTCTCCATCTTCATGGCCTCCAGGACGACGAGGCTCTGACCGGCCGAGACCGTCTGCCCAACCTCGACCGCCACCCGCACGACGAGCCCGGGCATGGGTGCCTTGAGCACCGCGGGACCCACCGGCGCCACTCCATCGCCGACGAGGCTGCGAATATGGTGGGTCCGCTCGTCCTGCACTTCCACCTCGACGCGTTCCCCGCCCTCTTCGACTTGCCAGGCTCCGGGGCCGTTGCTTTCCATAACGAGACTCCAGGAGGTCCCGTCCAGAAGCAAGAGCCGAAGCGGGGTCCCCTCCACCGGCTGCAGCTCCGCCTGCCGCTCTTTGCCATCCACGGTGACCCGGGTGCCATCGACGACGATCTCATGCCGCTTGCCACCGACCATGACGAAGTACTTCACGAGGCGGACTCGAGCAGGGTCACGGTTTCCACATGGGCCGTCTGGGGAAAGAGGTCGAAAGCACGGACATCGACAACGCGATACCCGGCTGAAAGGCGCGTCAGATCCCGGGCCAGCGTGGCCGGATCGCACGAGATGTAGACCAGCCGGCGAGGGGCCCGTGTCACCAGCATCTCAGCCACTTCCGCCGAAAGGCCAACCCTCGGCGGGTTAACGATGGCCGCATCGGCCGGCGCGAGCGCCGGCAGGCGCTCTTCGACCGGCCCGGCGTGCCTGATCATGCGTTCGCCGCCTAACGAGTTCGCGAGGTCGACAGCCCGGCGGTCGAGCTCGATACTCTCCACGGTGGCGCCTCGGGCCGCCAGCGCCCGGCTCGTTTCACCGATACCGGCGTAGAGATCCCACACCCTGAGGCCGGCCACGCTCCCCAGCGCCTCGACGGCGAATGCGCGAACGGCATCCCCCATTTCCGGGTGCACCTGCTCGAAGACCATCGCCGGATAGGCTTCTCGCGACCCGAAGACGGTGCGGGGGGCGCCGCCGGCGGGCTGCCACCAGAGCACCACCGGCTCGTCCATGGCGGCGAGCTTGGCCCCGAGCGCCCTCGCATCGGTCCAGACCTCCGTCCCACCACTTCGCACCAGCAGATGCCGCCCTCCCCGCCGATCGATCCTGAGCACGACCTGTTCGGCATGCCGAGGCAGCAGCGCGCGGTGGGCGCGCACGGCGGTCCAAAGCCGCACGAGCTCCGGCCGGGCGATCTCGCACGCCACCAGATCGAAGACTTCGTCAGGACGTCCGAGCCGATGGAAGCCGATACGGTGACGCCTGACGGCGAGGGATATCTTGGTCCGGTACGCCCATTCGCGCGGGCTCGGTGTGACCGCGGGGACATCCACCTCGACGCGCCCAAGCCGCCGGAGCGTCTCGACGACGATCCGCCGCCGCGCCTCACGCTGGGCATCGGCGTCGAGATGCTGAAGCTGGCATCCGCCGCATTCGTCCCCAGCGTAGTGCCGGCAACGGGGCGCCACTCGTCCCGGCCCCGAAGTGACGAGGGCGGCCACTCGGCCGCGCGCAAAGCGCTTGGCGTTGACGATATCGCGCAGCTCGACCCTATCGCCCGGCACGGTGCGCGGCACGAAGATCGTGCGGCCATCGGCGAGGGTCCCCACCCCGTCACCCCCGGCGGCAATCCCTCGAATATCCACGAGCTCACTCACCGCAAGGCATCTCGACGGCCGGCGTCGGCCCAGGCACTGGGGCCGCCGGCATCGCGGGCCACGGCGGGTTTCTGGCTGCGGCGGCGTTCGTCCTCGGCCAGCGCGGCCGCCACGGCAAACCGCAGGTCGCGCTCGGCGTCTTCCGCCGCAGCGAGCAAATCCGGGCGACGATCGAGAAACTGGATGTCGACCTCCGCGGCACGAAACGCGGCGTCGGCGAAGAGCCGGCGATGGAAGACCTGATTGGTGGCCACGCCAACGATCACGAGTTCGCGCAACGCGCGGTCCATCCGGCGGATCGCGTGTTCGCGATCGATGCCGTGAACGATGAGCTTGGCCAGGAGGGAGTCATAGTAGAGCGTGACCTCGTCGCCCGCCTCGACGCCGGCGTCCCACCGAACACTCGGTCCGGAGGGGACGCGAAGGTACCGGATGCGCCCGGTCGACGGCAGGAATCCGTTGGAAGGATCCTCGCTGGTGATCCGGCACTCGATGGCGTGCCCCCGGGGCGCAAGAGGCCACTCCGACACCGACATCCCCCGTCCCGACGCGATACGCAACTGTTCCCGCACCAGATCCACCCCATAGACCAGTTCGGTGACCGGGTGCTCGACCTGGATCCGCGTATTCATTTCGAGGAAGTAGAAGGAGCCGTCGGCGGCCAACAGAAACTCGCAGGTGCCGGCACCGCGGTATCCCACCGCCGTTGCCGCCGCCACCGCCGCCTGACCCATGGCCCGCCGCAACTGGGGATTCACCGCCACCGACGGCGACTCCTCGACCAGCTTCTGATGGCGCCGCTGAATCGAGCACTCCCGCTCGCCCAAGTGCACCGTCTTAGCATAGTCCGCGAGGATCTGAATCTCCACATGGCGGGGGCGCTCGATGAACTTCTCGAGGTAGAGACTGCCGTCGCCGAACGCTTTGACCGCCTCGGAAGAGGCCGCCTTGAGGGCGGCGGCCAGCTCGGATTCGGCGGCGACCACTCGCATCCCCTTCCCTCCGCCCCCGGCGGCGGCCTTCACCATGACGGGGTAGCCGATCGTCTTGGCGAGCGCGCGCGCCTCGCGCTCGTCCGTCAGGGGAGCGGTTCCACCGGGCACCACCGGAACCCCAGCCGCTTCCATCCGGCGCCGCGCCTCGGTCTTGTCCCCCATGGCCCGAATCGCCGACCCGGGAGGGCCAATGAAAATGAGGCCGGCCTTTTCGACCGCGTCCGCGAAGGGCGCGCGTTCGGCCAGGAAACCGTAGCCCGGATGAATCGCTTGGGCCCCGGAGGCTCGCGCCGCCTCGATGATGGTGTCGATCCGGAGGTAGCTCTCCGAAGCCGGCGCTGGGCCGATAGGCATGGCCCGATCGGCGGCGCGGACGTGAGGGCTCGACCGGTCGGCGTCGGAATAGACCGCGACCGCCTCGATACCTTCTTCGTGACAGGCGCGAACGATGCGGAGGGCAATTTCGCCGCGGTTCGCGATGAGGACTCGATGGAGGTGCATGGGCTCGCTATTCGCTATTCGCTATTCGCTATTCGCTATTCGCTATTCGCTATTCGCTATTCGCTATTCGCTATTCGCTATTCGCTATTCGCTATTCGCTATTCGCTATTCGCTGGCCGAATCTAGCCTGATAATGAGCCGATGCGTCCACCGGTGCGCGAATCGGACCATCTGGGCGGCAAGAAGATGCCAACGACCACCTTCCTGGCGCCACTATAGAGAATGGGCGACTATCGCAAACTAGAGGTCTGGGAATGCGGGAGACTTCTCGTCCGTGGCATGTACGAGCTTACTGCTTCATTCCCCCGAACCGAACAATATGGGCTGACGGCACAACTCAGGCGGGCAGCCGTCTCGGTCGTTACGAACATTGCCGAAGGTTCCGGCCGGAATAGCGACCGCGACTTTGCCCGATTCATCGCGATTGCTCTCGGATCGGCGACTGAACTAGGGTCACTCTTGCTCCTGGCCCAAGATCTGGGATTCGCTACTCCCTTGGCCTGTGAGGCGGCCGCTTCTCAAATCGAGCGTACCTGCCAAATGCTCGCCCAACTGCGCAGACGGCTTCTGGCGAATAGCGAATAGCGAATAGCGAATGGCGAATAGTGAGTAGCGGCCACTACAGCGGAATATTCCCGTGCTTCTTCGCCGGGTTCCTATCTCGCTTCGTGCGCAGCATCCGAAGCCCGTCAATCAATCGGGGCCGGGTATCGCGCGGATCGATCACGTCATCGATGAAACCACGGGCGGCCGCCTTGTACGGATTGGCAAATGCCTCCGTGTAGGCGTCGATCCGGCGCTGCATTTCGGCCGCTGAATCCTTCGCCGCGGCAATCTCCTCCTTGAAGAGAATCTCGGCCGCCCCCTTCGGTCCCATCACTGCAATCTCCGCCTGGGGCCAGGCAAAGTTCAGATCCCCCCGAATGTGCTTCGAGCTCATCACGTCGTATGCCCCGCCGTAGGCCTTTCGCGTGATGACCGTGAGTTTGGGGACCGTGGCTTCGCAATAGGCGTAGAGCAGCTTGGCGCCATGCCGAATGATCCCGCCGTGCTCCTGCGCCACCCCGGGAAGGAAGCCGGGCACATCGACGAAGGTGACGAGCGGGATATTGAATGCATCGCAAAAACGGATGAACCGGGCCGCCTTTACCGACGCGTTGATATCGAGCACGCCGGCCAGCACCGCCGGCTGATTCGCGACCAGCCCGATCGACCGCCCCCCGAGCCGGGCAAAACCGACCACGATATTCTGGGCAAACCCGGCGTGGATTTCGAAGAACTCGCCACGATCGACCACGCTCCGGATCACCTCATGCATGTCGTACGGAGTCGAGGAGCTGGCGGGAATCACCGAGAGGAGCGATTCCTCGCGCCGGTCTTCCGGATCGCCGGTGGGTCCCGCGGGAGCGTCGTCCACGTTGTTGGAGGGAATGAACCCGAGAAGCATCCGGATGGCGGCAAGGCACTCCGGCTCCGAGCCGAAGGCACCGTGGGCGATGCCCGACGTCTCGTTATGCACATCCGCGCCACCAAGCCCCTCGAACGACACCTCCTCATGAGTGACCGTCCTTACCACATTCGGTCCGGTGACGAACATGTAGCTCACCCCGCGGACCATGAAGACGAAGTCCGTAATGGCGGGGCTATACACCGCGCCCCCGGCGCAGGGCCCGAGAATGGCGGAAATCTGGGGGACGACCCCCGACGCGAGGGTGTTGCGGAGAAAGATGTCGGCGTAGCCGCCGAGCGACGCGACTCCCTCTTGAATGCGCGCCCCGCCGGAATCGCTGAGGCCGATCACCGGCGCGCCGTTGCGCACGGCGAGGTCCATGATCTTGCAGATCTTCTGCGCGTGCGTTTCGGAGAGCGAACCGCCGAAAACGGTAAAATCCTGGCTGAACACGTAGACGAGCCGACCCTCGACTCGCCCGTATCCGGTGACGACGCCGTCCCCCAAGTATTGCTGCTTGTCGAGTCCGAACTCGGTGGAGCGGTGGGTGACGAAACGATCCAGCTCGACAAAGGTCCCCTCGTCAAGGAGAAGATCGAGCCGCTCGCGCGCGGTAAGCTTGCCCTTCTTGTGCTGCTGGGCAATGCGCTGGGCGCCGCCGCCCTGTTCGGCGTCAGCCTGTCGTGCATGCAGATCGGCGAGGAGATCCCTGGGGGTGGGCATGGCGAAGAAGGTAAGTCGGTAGGTCGGTAGGTCGGTAGGTCGGTAGGTCGGTAGGTCGCAGGAATATGAGCCTGGCCTCGTTCGGGCGGTCGTAGAGGCCAGAGCCTCGTGACCCACTTTCTCGCATGGCACCGTATGAGGGCCTCCGAGCGTGGCAAGCCGCACACGGGGTCGTGCTTCGAGTCTATGAGGCCACCGCGTCGTGGCCCAAGCACGAGCTCTATGGCTTGGTCTCTCAGGCCCGACGGGCAGCCGTTTCCGTTGCCGCAAATATTGCCGAAGGTGGGGCCAAACGCGGAGATCGCGAACTCCGTCGATTCTTGGACATCGCCCTCGGATCCACCGTCGAATTGAGCTACTTGCTGCGGCTCGCCCGTGATCTGGGCCTTCTGTCCGAGCCCGAATGGCGCGAGCTCGAACGTCAACGCAACGAGGCGGGAAAAATGCTATGGCGGCTCTATCAGGCCACAAGCAAGAGGGCCGCCCGATAGCCCGAGCGACCCCTTACTAACCACCGCCCCACCGACTTACCGACCTACCATCCTATTCCGGCTCATCATCCGGCGGCGGCGCCGGGCGCGGTGGCGGGATCACGAACGGCTCATCCGGATAGCCGGTGACGGCCGCCACGATCCGGTGATGGATCGGATCCACTTCGATGACCTGCACATCGAGCGGCTGGCCTTCCTTCACGATATCGCCCGGATTCTCCACCGGCGTCTCGGTGCCCAACTGCGACATGGGAATGAAGCCTTCGAGGTCGTTGCCGAGATCGACCACGACACCCTTGTCCATGAGCCGGACCACGTGAGCGCGCATGTTGGTGCCGACCGGATACGTCTCTCCGATCTTGAGCCACGGGTCTTCTTCCGCCTGCTTCAAGCCGAGCGAGATCCGCTTGTTCTCCGCGTCGATATTGAGCACGACCACGTCCACCGCATCGCCCTTCTTGACGACCTCCGACGGGTGCTGCACCCGCTTGGTCCAGGACATATCGGAGATGTGGATCAGGCCGTCGATACCCGGCTCGAGCTCGACGAAGGCACCGAAGCTCGTGAGGTTCCGAACCTTGCCCTGGATCCTCGTACCCACCGGATACTTGTTCGGCAGCACCATCCAGGGATCCTGCTCGGTCTGCTTCATGCCGAGGGAAATCTTCTCTTCGGTCTCGTCGACCTTGAGCACCACCGCCTCGATGGTCTCGCCGATGGAAACGATCTTCGACGGGTGGCGTACGTTTCGGGTCCAGCTCATCTCGGAGATGTGCACCAGCCCCTCGATGCCGGGCTCCAGTTCCACAAAGGCACCGTAATTGGTGATCGAGACCACCTTCCCCTGAACGCGGGTGCCGACCGGGTATTTCTCGGCGACATCCTTCCACGGATAGTTCTGCAGCTGCTTCATACCGAGGGAAATCCGCTCCCGCTGCCAGTCGATATCGAGCACTTTGACCTCGACTTCGGTGCCGATCTGGACCAGTTCCGTCGGGTGCGACACCCGGCCGTACGACATATCGGTGATGTGGAGCAGGCCATCGACACCGCCGAGATCGATGAACGCCCCGAAGTCGGTGATGTTCTTGACGATGCCTTTCCGCACCTGGCCAACCTCGAGCTCCTTCATCAGGTGCTCGCGCTTGCTGGCCCGTTCGGTTTCGAGGATGACCCGGCGGCTCACCACGATGTTCCGCCGGCGCTTGTTGAGCTTGATGATCTTGAACTCGTAGCTCTGGCCCAACAACTCGTCGATGTTAGGCACCCGCCGAAGCGCGATCTGGCTTCCCGGGAGGAAGGCGTCGACGCCCATCACGTTCACCACCACGCCGCCCTTGATCTTCTTCATGAGCGTGCCCTCGACGGGCTGGTCGCTCTCGTAGGCGATGCGGATCTTTTCCCAGACCCGCATGAAGTCGGCCTTCTTCTTCGAGAGGACGACCGCGCCCTCCTGGTCTTCCAGGTGCTCGAGGAATACCTCGACTTCATCGCCCTCTTTCGGAATGTCCTTGAACTCGTCAAGCGGCACCGAGCCCTCGGATTTGAACCCGACATCGAGAATGACGGCGTTGTCGGTGATACGAAGGACTTTCGACTTGACGATTTCGCCCTCGGCGATCGACGCCATCGTGCCCTCGTACATCGAGAGCATCTGCTCGTACTCCTCCGAGGAATAGCTTTCGTCGATCAGATCTTCCCGGACCCGAAGGCCGGTCGAAGTGGAGAGCGTTTCTGGCGTGGGAGTTGGGGCCATGAGGAAGTATCGATTCTGAAAACCGGGGCGGGGCGCCGCCGGGTAGAGGGTTAACATCCCCGGCGCCGAAGTGCGCTGGGGAAGCCAGAAAAAGTAGCGCGGGAGGAGTCTCTGAGCAAGGCCATCCCATTAGTAGCATTCATGGACTTGACCCATATCCATGAATGGCCTTCCATGCTTGCCATGCAAATCGAGCTCAAGCATCTCCGCCTGGTGCGAGCCATCCAGGAGACCGGCACCGTCACGGGAGCCGCCAAGTCTCTTTCCCTCACCCAGTCAGCCCTGAGTCACCAGCTCCGCGAAGTCGAGGGAAGGCTGTCGACCCGGCTTTTCCTACGGGTTCGGGGCCGCATGGTGCTCTCGCCGGCCGGGGAACAGCTTCTCGAGCTGGCCGAGCGGGTGCTCGGACCGGTAGAGGAGGTCGAAGCGGAACTGGCACGGTCGCGGAAGGAAGGAGCGTACGGCGTCCTGCGGATCAGTACGGAGTGCTACACCTGCTATCACTGGCTGCCCGCCGTGTTCGCTCCCTTTCAGCGGCGGTGGCCCGGCGTCGAGCTCCGGATCATCGCCGAAGCGACCCGGTTCCCTCTCGACGCCCTCGGCGCCGGGGAGCTCGACGTTGCGATCGTCAGTACGCCCGATACCTCGCCCCGCTTTCGGACCGTTCCGCTGTTCGGCGACGAGCTGGTGGCGGTGGTGGCGGCGGGGCACCGCCTGGCCCGGCGGCGCTTCATTCGGCCGGAGGATCTGCAGGAAGAAGCGCTGGTGCTCTACACCATGGCGGACGAGGAGAGCACCATCTTGAAAGAGTTCGTGGAGCCGGCGGGCGTGCGGCCCAAGCACATCATCCGGGTACAACTCACGGAAGCGATTGTCGCGCTGGTGAAAGCGGAGATGGGGGTTGCCGTCCTTGCCCGCTGGGCGGTTGCACCCGAGGTCGCCGCCGGGACCCTTGTCACCCTGCCGCTCGGACGGCGCGGATTCCCCCGGAACTGGAGCGCCGCGACCCGGGTCGACCCCGCCCCGCCGGCGTACGTCACCGCGTTCGTCGAGGCGCTCCGCACCGGGCTCGTTCGGGGCCCCAAGATCTCCGAGTCCGAGGGCCGCCTGACGCTGTCGGCCTAGCAGGCCTCAGGCGAGCTCGTCCTTCAGCGTCTTGGCGGGGTCGATCCGGCTGGCACCCACCGCCGGGATGAGCGTGGCCGCCGCGCCGACCAGCGCCAGAAAAGCGGTTACACCCACGATGAGGCCCAGCGAAGAACCGGGCGCCGCGGGGAGAAGGCGGCCCGCCAGCGATGTCACCCACCCCGACGCGATGAGCCCTGTCAGGGTGCCGATGGCGAGGGGAAACGCGGCCTCCCCGGCCACCATACGGACCACCCTCCCCCGCACCGCTCCCAGCGCCAGGCGAATCCCGATCTCCTTCCGGCGCTGCGAGACCCCGTACGCGGTGACGCCATACAGCCCCGCGGCAACGAGCAGGAGCGCCGTGAGCGCGAACGCGCCGACGAGCATCGCCTGAAACCGCTGCGGGGCTGTATGG
>JABFSM010000194.1 GCA_013140635.1 Gemmatimonadales bacterium | reverse complement strand
CCCTTGCGCTGGCACTCCCCGCATCCGCCCCGTATCTTCCCAAGGCTTCCACCGACGTCGCGATCACATGCCGCAATTCGAAAATCGCCGCACCGGAACCGAGAACGGAATCGTGGTGGTCGTCCGCGACCACCTGCGCACCGTGCTGAACCAATCCAGCACGCCGTTCCCCTGCCGCTATGCCTGCCTGATCCACCCCCGCCGCCGGAGCGGCGAGGAGGGATTCGGCGTCATTACCCTGGCGGGAGAGAGCCTCCCCCTCACCGTCACGCTGCTGGAGAGCCTCAAACGCATGCCGACCCTCCTCGAAGGGACCGACCCGGTGGTCCTCGGCGCCGCCGACGAGGAAGACGCCATGGTGCCCGGACCCGACGGCGCCAGCTGGCACGAACCCCTCCCCGTCAACCGTCTCATGCTGTGGCACGGCGTCGCTGCCAGCGATAGCGGCTCCCTCCGCAATCGCACCGGGATCATGCTCACCCCGACGGCCGCGGGGCCGCGCTTAACGCTCCTCGCCGCAGAACGGCCGGTGGGTTGGCCGGCGTGAAGGTTGCCGTCGTCTTCGATACTCCATATGCGCGGTACGAGCCGGACGATCACCGCGCCCAGATGGTCAAGGAAGTCGGCGGCGAGACGCCGCACGAGCCGGAAATGGAGTACCAGGTCGGGCACGCCCTCGAGGAAAACGGCCACGAGGTCGTGTTCGCCGGCATCCGGCACGATCCGCGGGAAATCCTCGACCGCTGCGCGGAGTGGAAGCCGGAGCTGGTCGTGAATTGCGCCGAGTCGTTTCGCGGCGACTCCTCGCTCGACTACCTCTTCCCCGCCCTTCTCGAAGCCGGCGGCTACCGCTACACCGGCAGCCCGCCCTTGGGACTCCAGGTCAGCCGCGACAAGGCGATGAGCAAGAAGATCCTCGCCTTCCACGGCATCAAGGTCCCCGGCTTCGTCAGCTACCATCAAAACGAAGAGGTCGAGAAGGCCCCCGACCTCAAGTTCCCCCTGATCGTCAAACCGAACTCCGCCGACGCCTCCGAGGGAATCGCCCAGGCCTCGGTGGTGGAGACGGTCGAAGCGCTGGCGGAGCGGGTGGCCTTCATCCACGAGCGATTCACCCAGCCGGCCATCGCGGAAGAATTCATCATCGGCCGAGAGCTCTATGTAAGCATGATCGGCAACGGCAAGACCCTGGAGCTGCTGCCCCTCACCGAATTGGTCTTCGACAAAGAGAAGAACGCTCCCGAGGAGCGATTCGCGACCCAATCGGCCAAATGGGACGAGGCCTACCGGCAACGGAAAGGGGTTCGCAACGTCTTTGCCCGCCCGGTGTCGGCCGACGCGCGCGCGCGGATCGACGCCATCTGCCGGACCGCTTATGCCGCCCTCTGGCTCCGGGACTACGCCCGGATCGACATCCGGCTGACCGACGAGGACGAAGTCTGGGTGCTCGAAGCCAACGCCAATCCGTTCATCAGCAAAGGCCACGAGATCGCCAACGCCGCCGATAAGGCGGGAATGCCGTACCAGCAATTCATCCAGCGGATCGTGGATGAAGCGGTGTCCCGTTATGACGCCGCGTAAATTCCGCCGGATCGCTCCGCCCTCCGACGACCACCGCTGCGCCTGCGGCTATCCCCTCAAACGCTTCTGGAGCCACTGCCCCGATTGCGGGCGCGCCCAACGCTGGCGCGACATTGGGGGTCAGGCGGGGGGGGAGTGCCCCAGTTGCCGCTGGGTCATCTCGCCCAAATTCTCCTTCTGCCCCTGGTGCGCGGAAGACCTGTACCGGGAGGGACGCTCCAGCGAAAAACCGCTCAAGGCACCGAAGGGGTTCCGGATGGACGCCCCCTGCGACGCCCGGTGCGGCGGAGGGGTGCAGTACCCGATGCCCTGGTGCCCCTGGTGCGGGGAGGAACAGCGGTGGAACGAGGACGGCCTCTTCGAAGGTGATTGCCCCCACTGCGCCCGCGGCGTGGACGACTGGATGGACCATTGCCCCTGGTGCGGCGAGGACGCCACCGGACAAGACCTCATCCCGCGCGCGCTCACCCGGGTCCGGCAACTCCTCCGCATCGCCCGGATTTCCGATTGGGGGTACCGGATCCTCCTCCGCCCGGGGGTGTCCGGCGTCGACCCCAAGTACCCCAAGATCGTCGAGATCGAGCAGCGCTATATCACCGGCGCCAAGCGGCGCGACGAGATCCCCTGGACGATGCTGGTCGGGCTTATCAGTCACGAACTGGGCCACAGCTTCCTCTACCACCACTGGTACTGGACCCGGACCGGCGCCTTCCGCCGCGCCTTCGGCGAGGTGGCCAAGCCCTACCGTGTGGTCGATGACGCCTGGGTCGACTTCCAGCGCCGCCGGGTGGCGATCGCCCCGGTGAATCATGTGAGCGGCTACGCCATGCGGCATCCGCAGGAAGACTTCGCGGAGACCTTTCGGTTCTACCTCACTCGGCGGGGCCGCCTCCGGGAACTCTTTTCCGAGTTCGGGCAGAAACGAAAAGGGGTGCGGGTGTACCAGAAGTTCCTTGTCTTCGAGGATTTCCTCCGGTCGCTGCGCAGCTGGAAATAGGCGACGCGGCCCGCGCCGGGAGCGCGAGCCGCATCACCCACCCTTCCTTCGGTCAATCTATTTGAGCAGGGGGCTCTTGCCGCCCGCGCTCACCCGCGGGCGAAAAGTGCCGGCGCCACTCGTTTCGATTCGAGACCAGAACGTCGATGGCGCAAATGCGGGGGGCGCATTCAAAGCCGCCTGGGAGACCGCGATCGTCAGGGTGTACAGGCCGGTTCCCCCCGCCCCGGTCGTCCCCGCCTCAATCGTTATGTCCGTGAGGTTGCCGGTGTTGGTGTAGACGAGGCGCGCCGACGTTCCCCCGCCGCCGTTGTCGTCCGTCGCGAGCGGCGTGCCCACCGCGCCCAGCACCTGGCCCGTAAACAACTTGAGCACCGGATCGAAGGCCGTCGAACTCATCGTGACGGTCATGGTCTGTCCCGCCCCGAGTCCGGAAAAGATGCGATCGGAGCGGGTGCCGGCCGTCGTTCCGGCGCAGTCGGAACCGGCCAGCATGAGCTGGGCATTCGCTCCATTCTGTCCGAAGATCCCGGCGCAGATGGCCAGGTTCGGGCTCGCCGGAACCACCGCGATCGAGTAGACCTGCCCCGCCCCCTGCGCGGCGGTGTTGTCCACGACCTCGAGATCGTAGGTCCCGGCCCCGGTCAACACGGCGGTCGACGTGCCGCTGGTCG
Source organism: Gemmatimonadales bacterium (assembly GCA_013140635.1). GTDB lineage: Bacteria > Gemmatimonadota > Gemmatimonadetes > Gemmatimonadales > GWC2-71-9 > JABFSM01. Next base: position 6,004 of record JABFSM010000194.1, on the reverse strand, counting down.
AGGTAATAGTGAAGAAGAGCCGGGTGAACACCGGTTCCTTCACCGAGATGTAGATGAAATTGTTGGTCGTGTGGGTGACGGCAATGGCCTGCGGCGTCGCAAGAGTAAACTGGTACCGGTCACGGGTGGTGCCCGCCGGCACTCGGCAGTCGAGCGCCGTGTTCAGCTGGCCGTTGACAAGCTGGTTCACGGTCAGCGCCTGCGCCGCGCACGCCGGACCATAGGCGAGCGGGATCAGAATGCCCTGCTGCTGGGCGGTCACGGCGTCGATGGCGCCGAACCACTGGCCTTCCTGATTGGCGCTGATGTTGCACACCTGGACCGGCGAGTCGGCGCTGCTCCGGCAATCGAACGCCGTTGCCGTCGGATAGGCGCCTCGGCGCATGTAGAGATGGCGTGTGCCGCTTCCGCCAAAAAGGCTGGCTCGGAAGTCGTTCGTCCCGACGGGAGACGTGAACTGGAAGTAGGTCTGCACCCCGGCGGCGCTGCTCGGCACCACGACCTGGGTAGCGTTGGCCGGCGCGAGAATGACCGGTGATCCGTTTACGGCCAGGGGCGCCGTCGTCACGTCGGCGTACCCCGGCGCGGAGAACTTGAGCGTGTGGTTGCCGGAGCCGGCAATCAGCAGATCGGTGAAGGCTGCCTGGCCGCTGGCGTTGGTATTGACCGTGAGGGCGGCAACATGGGAAATGGGAATTCCCGCCCCGGGAGAGGCGGCCGGAACCCCGAGGGCGCCCGCTCCGCTTGCGATCGTGACCGTCACCGGAACTCCCGCCAAACTGGCGGCGGCTCCGTTGCCGTCCAGGAGCTGGATGACCGGCTGGCTGAAAAAGGGGATCTGATGGTTGGGTGCCGCCGGTGGGGCGGTCGTGATGGCGAGTTGCGGCGGCAACGTTACCTGAATACTCCCGGATAGTACAAACAGCGCCGCTGCCGCCGGTGTGGCGGCAAACCGAAGCACCCGCGCACCGGCCGCGCCGGTGATCGTGAGGTTGGTGAATGTGGCGGTCCCGTTGGCGTCGGTGGCGACCGTGACGGTTCCGCCGAGTGTCCCTCCTCCGCTCTCGATCGACGCGGTGACCGCCACTCCCGCGGTGAACACGTTGAGCGCGGTACCGGCGCGAAGCTGGACCACCGGCTGCTGCGCCAGCGCCGAACCGCTGACCAGCGCGGCCGACGGCTGGGTCATAACCGCGAGCTGCGTAACCACCGGTTGCGTGAGGGCCAAGAGGCCCGAGCTCACCGTGAGCATGGCGGTGGCGGGGGTCGCCGCAAATCGGAGCACTCGATTCCCGTTCGGCCCGACCACCGAGAGGTCGGTGAAGGCCGCGGCGCCGGAGGCATTGGTCGTGGCGGTGACGGTACCGCCAAGGGTCCCCCCGCCGCTTTCGATCGAGGCCGTCACCACCACGCCGGCCTGGGCGGCGTTCGCTCCCGTCGCATCTTTGAGTTGAACCACCGGTTGCTGCGGAAATGGAGTCCCGCTCACGGGGGTGGAGGAGGGAACGGTCGTGAGCGTCAGCTGGGTGGCCGGCGGTGCCGTTCCGGTCATCGTCACGTCGACATGTGCCCCGCCCGCAATCGAGGCCCGTATGGTCTGGGCGCCCACCACCGAACCGAGCCGCCAGGCTGTACCGGCAGTACCATCGGTGCCCGTGGTGACAGCGGTGCTGTTGGAACCGGCAACGGAGCCCCCGCCCGCGGTCACGGTCAGCGTGACGGTCTGTCCATTCGCGGCCACGGCTGTGCCCCCCGAGGGAGTTCGCCGCACCAGAAACGAAATAGCCACGTCGGTCCCGATGGTGGCCGTAGCCGCCACGGTGCCGTTCTGAACGATCGAATAGACGTCGGGCTGAGGTTCAGGTCCCGTTGAGCTCTTTTTGCATCCAGCCGCGGCCGCGAGGGCCAGAACAGCCATGGAAAAGAACCTGACTTGCCGCATGATGGCCCCCGGGGGTGAGGTAGGCCGACGCCTGATGGTCGTCGCTTCCCCTAAAGGCGGCAAACAGGGCTCAAATGGCTCAGCCGACTAGGACTTCCCTCACCTTCCGGGCCAGGGTCTCCGGCGCAAAGGGCTTCTGGAGAAAGTGGACGCGGGATTCGAGCACACCATGCCGGACCACAGCGTCGTCGGTGTACCCGGAGAGGTAGAGCACCTTGGTGGTCGGTCGCGCCACCGCAAGATGTTCGGCAAGCTCCCGGCCACCCATCAGCGGCATCACCACGTCGGTCAGCAGCAGGTCAATCTCTCCGCCGTACGCCGCCGCCACCTCGAGCGCTTCCCGCCCTTGCGAAGCCGACAGCACGTCGTACCCCCGCGCCGCGAGCACTCGCCGGGTCAATTGCCGCACGGTCGGTTCATCCTCGACGACGAGCACCGTGCCGGAACCCTTCGTGATGGAGACCTCGACCGGCTTCTCGACTTCCGTCGGCCCCGCCTGTACCTGCGGGAGATACACCTTGAACGTGGTCCCCTGCCCTTGTTCGCTATAGACCCAGATGTATCCGCCGCTCTGCTTCACGATGCCGTACACCGTCGACAGGCCAAGTCCGGTGCCTTTACCCGGGTCTTTCGTCGTAAAGAAGGGCTGGAACATCTTGGATCTGGTCTCGACGTCAATTCCGGTCCCGGTATCGGTCACCGCCAGCATGGCGTACGACCCCGGTTGCACCGGGAAGTGCGTTTCGGCGTAGGAGGAATCGAGCTCGACGCACGAGGTTTCGATCGTGAGCTTCCCGCCGCGGGGCATCGCGTCTCGGGCGTTGACCGCCAGATTCATGATGACCTGCTCGATCTGGCCGGGGTCCGCTTCAATCATGCAGCCCGGGCACCCCGGCGAGGCGCGGAAGTCGATGTCCTCGCCGAGAAGGGGGCGGAGGAGCTTGTCCATATTGGTGACCAAGTCGCCCAGGTCGAGAATGCGCGGCTGGAGCACTTGCCGGCGTCCGAAGGCCAGGAGTTGCTGGGTCAGGCCGCGCGCGCGCTCTGCCGCCTGCATGATCACCGCGAGATGCGCCTGCTGCTCCTGGTCCGTGGTATCGAGCTGCAGCATGTCGGTGTGCCCGATGATGGCGGTCAGCACGTTGTTGAAGTCGTGGGCGACGCCGCCCGCCAGGAGACCGACCGCCTCCATCTTCTGCGCCTGGCCGAGCTGCTGGGCCAACTGGTGCCGTTCGGTGATGTCGGTGGCGACGCCGAGCGCGAGGGTCTCCCTCCCGTTCGCGGAGCGAACGGGAACCTTGACCGTGTCGAGCCAGCGCATCTGGTTGCCGGCCACCCGGGTCACCGAACGGGCCGGAATGGCCTTCATCTCTCCGGTCGCGATCACCGACAAATCCTCTGCCTGGTAGCGCTGGACTTCTTCGGGCGCGGTGTGCAAATCGGCGTCGGTCTTCCCGATCACCTCCGCCGGTGTCGTCGCGAAGACATCCGCGAACGCCTTGTTGACCAGGGTAAACCGCCCGCTCGCATCCTTGACGAAGATCAAGTGCGGCACCGCATCGATCACATCCCCAAGGAAGCGCTCTTGCGCCAGCAGCGCCCACTGACTCGCGGCGAGGGCCTGCGCTTGAGCCTGCAGATGGCGGTCGACGATTGCCGTAATAATCGTTAGGCCGAGCACGAGCCCCGCCACCAGACCGACGGCGGTGACGCCGAGGCTCGAAATGTCCACCAGGTCCAGGGCCGGGGTCGCGGCGTTGGGGAGGAATCCCACCGCGGCCATCGCGATGTAGTGCATGCTCGGGATGGCCGCCCCCATCACCAACGCGCTCGCGACCTTGCGGAGGGTGGCCCCGGCCCTGGTATCCTCCCGGTGCCGGAAGCTCAGCAGCAGGGCCACAAACGACACCCCAACGGCGACGGCGATCGAGAGCGCAACGATCCATGGCTCGTAGCGGAGGCTGGCGGACAGACGCATCGCCGCCATCCCGGTGTAGTGCATCCCGGCAATAGCGGCGCCCATCGCCAGGCTGCCGAGCATGGCATGCAGAAGCCGCATCCTTTTCCGGCTCGAGACCGAGAGCGCGATGGCGGACGCGGCGACCGCGGCGACGAGCGAGAGGACGACGGTCGGCATATCGTAGCGCACGGGGACCGGCAGCTGCAGCGCCAGCATCCCCAGATAGTGCATGGACCAGATGCCGGTGCCCATCGCGAGCGCGCCGCCGGCGAGCCACGCCGCCCGAAGCCAGCCGCGCGCCGCGGTCACTCGGCCGGCCAGGTCGAGAGCCGCATACGACGCCATCACCGCGATGATCACGGAGACGACGACGGGTCCCGCCGAATGGTGCGCCACGAGGTGCGTAGACATCGCTGCCCTTTCTCAATCTCTCTTCATGTTGATCGCGCCGCCTGCTCATAGCAGTTAGGCAAGAGGTGTGCCCCGCCGGCGGGCCCGGATTAGGGTTGGCTCATGTCTCGCATCTCCCTCTCGTACCTGGCGTTGCGGGCAAGGATGAAGGTTCGGTGAGACCGCTTGTCGCTCGTCCGCCTCGGGCAGTATGATTGGGAACGCGCCCCCCACAACTCACGGTGTTCGGAGAAACGACAATGAAGAGATTTTTAAGGCACCTGGCCCTGGCCGCCGGGCTCGCCATACCCGCGGCGGGCCGCGCGCTCGCCCAGGTGCCGGATCTCGCACCCCTCGAGGTCAATGTGAACGGCGGCAAGTACCTCAATGACTCGAAAACGATCCTCATTCCGACGGTCAACCTGTACCTCGCCATCGAGGGCACCGCCTGGTCGACCGGCAAGAGCCAGGGAAACAACGTCAAGACCAAGGGAAAGTACGCCGTTAGGGGCATCGACAAGGCGTGGGCGCAGGGGCTGTCCCGCCAGATTCACGACGACTTGGTCGGCCGGCTCAAGGCGGAGGGTTATACCGTCCTGACCTACGGCGACATCAAGGGAGACGAGAACGTGGTGTCGATCGGCCGGCGCAAAGCCGACGAGCACTATCCCCTTCCCAAGGTCGGCGACAAGGTCATGACGATCGACTATCTCCTCGCCGCGCCGTCCGACGAGCAGGCGTTCAAGCCGCCGCTCCAGGGGCCGCACTGGGCCTTCCGCGGCGCCGCGAAGGGCCACGATGCGGTGGTCCTGATTCCGGAATACTGGATCCTCACGCCGCAAATGTGGGGTGAGAAAGAGGAGGGCTACAAGCGGGTCTCGACCTCAATCAACATCGCGCCCGGCATGAACCTTCGCGCCGCCTGGATATGGTTCATCAATCCGAAGGCGGCGGGCGGCACGATTCAGACGAAGAGCGAGACCCGCAACGTCACCGAAACGGCGGGCACCGTCTCCGAAACGGGCTCCAACGAGATCGATGCCGGCTGGCTCAAGCAAACCAGCGCCTCATGGAAGATGACCATCGACCCCACCGCGTACGGCGCCGGCGTGCTCCGTGCCGCCGGCGCCGTCAACAAGGCGGTGATCGAGGCGATGAAGAAGGAGAACGCGAAAGGCTAGGGAATCACCGCCGCCGGCTTGGGAGGATGGCCCGCAAAGTCTCCGGCCTTCACGCTCGAAATACGATTCGGGTCGATGTACTTCTTCATCGCGGCGTTCACCTGATCCGGGGTGAGCGCCGCGATCCACTTCTCCAACTGGTCGTTGTAGGCCATCGTGCGGCCCGTCACCGACTGGTTGGCCAGGAGGCCGGCCAGGAAGCCATCGCCGGACCGGCTCTGGAGCTGCTGCTGCAGCCACCCCTGTCTGGCCTTTTCGATCTCTTCGGCGGTGAAGCCGTCCTTGACCGCCCGGGTGATCTCCTCGCTAAATGCCGCCTCGAGACGAACCAGGTTTTCCGGATTGTAGATCGCGCTGGCGTTGAACGCGCCCACACTGTCGAGCGACTGGGCATTGATACTGCCGCCCACCCCGTAGCTCAGGCCGTCTTGCTGCCGAATGCGCGTGGCCAGGCGTGAGTTGAGGAACCCCCCGCCCAGCATGTAGCCCCCGAGCACCAGCGCGGCATACTCGCGGCTATCGTCGCGAAGC
>JABFSM010000119.1 GCA_013140635.1 Gemmatimonadales bacterium | reverse complement strand
CTCCTCGCCTTCGCCAACCCGGTCGGGCTCTTCAGCGAGGATATCGACCCCGCGACTGGCGCCCTGCTCGGGAATTTTCCCCAGGCGTATACCCACGTCGGGCTGATCCACGCCGCGATGACGATCGGCGAGTTGCTCGAGGCGCGCGACGGCCGGGTCCGGGCCTGGACGTGACTTTGCCGCGGGTGCTGATCGTCTCGAACCGCCTCCCGGTGACGGTCCACCGGGGCGCGGCCGGGTTCGAGGTGCACCCGAGTCCCGGCGGTCTCGCGACGGGGCTCAGGGGCCCGCACGACCGCGGTGAAGGCTGGTGGGTCGGCTGGCCCGGCCTTTCGGACGACTTGTCGGAGATCGAGCGCGAAGAGCTGACGCGCGCGCTGGGTGAAGCCCGGCTGGCCCCCGTCCTCCTGGGCGCGCCGGAGATCGAGCGGTACTACAACGGCTTTTCGAACGGCTTCATCTGGCCGGTCTTCCACTACCTCACGGGGCAGCTCCCGTTCCGCAGCGACGACTGGCCGGTGTATCGCGACGTGAACGAGCGCTTCGCGAACGCCGTCGCCGCGCACTACCGCGACGGCGACTTGATTTGGGTGCACGACTACCAGCTGATGCTGGTTCCGGAGCTCCTGCGCCGGCGCCTGCCCAAGGCGCGGATCGGATTCTTCCTTCACGTCCCATTTCCGGCACTCGACGTCTACCGGACGTTGCCGCACCGGGAGGAATTGCTCCAAGGGTTGTTAGGCGCCGATCTCGTCGGATTCCATACGACGTCCTACCTGCGGCATTTCGGGTCGGCGCTGCTCGGCCTCCTCGGATTGCCCGTCGCCGCCGATCACGTCGTATGCGGCGAACGCACGATTCGCCTCGGCGTGCACCCGATGGGGGTCGATGCCGCCCATCTCGGCGCCCTGGCCGATACGCCGGCGGTTCGAGACGAAGCGGCGAAGGTGCGGGAGGGGTGCGAGAAGGTATTCGTCTCGATCGACCGGCTCGACTATACGAAGGGAGCGGTTCGCCGGCTCCTCGCCTACGAATCGCTGCTCCGGCGCCATCCCGAGCTCGTCGAGAAGCTCAAGTTCGTCAGCCTGTCGGCCCCCTCGCGGGAGCAGGTCGGCGCTTACCAGGATTTCCGCCGGGAAGTGGACGCGCATGTGGGCCGCATCAACGGCGCCTTCGCGACGCCGAGCTGGGTGCCCATTCACCACATGTTCCAAGCGCTGCCGGAAGCCGGCGTCGCGGCGCTCTACCGCGCAGCCGACGTTATGCTGGTGACGCCGATCCGCGACGGGATGAACCTGGTGGCGAAGGAGTACGTCGCGGCCCGGACCGACGAGCTCGGCGTGCTGGTCTTGAGCGAGTACGCCGGCGCCGCCGCGGAACTGGTCGAGGCGGTGAACGTCAATCCCTACGACGTCGAACGGATGGCGCTCTCCTACTATCAGGCGTTGATGATGCCGCCCGTCGAGCAGCGGCGGCGCATGCGGGCGCTCCGGACTCGCGTCACCGGGCACGACGTGCATCGGTGGGTCGAAGGGTTCCTCGGATCGCTCGCCGACGAGGCCAAGCATGGACCGCCTCCAGCCACCCGGCGCTCACCGGTCGCGGCGCTGCCCGAAGTGCTGGCGGCCAAGAAGCTGTTGCTGGTGCTCGATTACGACGGGACCCTCGTCTCTCTGGCGGCCTCCCCGGAGCTCGCGCTCCCGGATGAGGAACTCCTCGCCCTCCTCGCCAAGCTCGTGGCCCGGCGATACACCGAGCTCCACATCTTGAGCGGCCGAACGCTCGGGTTTCTCGACCGGTGGTTCGGCGACCTTGGTGCCCATCTCCACGCCGAGCACGGGGCCGCCTCACGGCCTCCGACCCGCAAGGAGTGGCGAAAGCGCGATATCCCGCCGCCGGCCTGGCAGGAAGCGGTCCGGCCGATTCTCTCGGATTTCGTTCGCAGGACCCCGGGGGCCTTCGTCGAGGTGAAGGAGGCGGGTTTGGCCTGGCATTGGCGCCGTGCCGACGCGGAAGTCGGTGCCCGGCAGGCCAACGAGCTCGGGCTTCACCTCGGGCAGCTCCTCAGCAACCTCCCGCTGGAATTGTTGTGGGGCGACCGAGTGCTCGAAGTGCGCCCGCACGGGGTCAACAAGGGTATCGCGGTGGCGGACCTAGTGGCTCGGCGGGGCAAGGGAACGGCGTTGGTGGCGATCGGGGACGACCGCACCGATGAGGATCTGTTCGCCGCCCTGCCTGACGATGCGGTGTCGATCGTGGTGGGGGAGCGGCCGAGCAGCGCGCGCTACCGTGTGGCCAACGTCGACGAAGTGCGGGCCTTTCTCCGGGCGCTCCTCTAGCCCTTGCTCTTGGGGCCCGCGACCAGGTCGTCGATTCCTCCCTCCCTATCCGGGACGGGGCTGAGGCGGTCGCGCCGCGTGAGTGCTGCAAGCCAGGGAGGTGCCACGAAGGTCGTGGCCATCACCATGAGCAGGACGGCGCTGAAGAGCCCGGCGTCGAGCACACCGCTCGCCAACCCCATCTGCGCGAAGATCAGGCCGACCTCTCCTCTGGGAACCATCGCCGCGCCGATCAACGTCTTGCGCGCGCGAATCCACCAGGGAGCGAACCCGGCGGCGAACTTGCCGACGATGCCGACGGCGACCAGCGCTCCCCCGACGATCAGCACCTGGCTTTGCCCGAGGCTTCGGACATCCATCGCGGCGCCGACGTGGGCAAAGAAGATGGGCACGAAGACCCCGCCCACCGCCGTGGTGGCCCGTTCCATGTCGTGTCGCGCCGGTGTGGCATAGAGCACCAGGCCGGCGGCGAAGGCCCCGATGATCGTGGCCGAGCCGGCCACACTTGCCAGAGCCGCGAGCGCAAAAGCGAACGCCAGCCCGAGGATTCCGAGCGCGCCCGGCATTTCGATCGCGCGGGCCGCGCGGAGGAGCGGCGGAACGACGACACGCCCCAGCGCGATCGCGGCGACGATGAACCCGACGGCGATCGCTGTGGTCAGCGAGATGCCGCTGAAGGAGAGCGCCGCGCCGCCCACGAGCCCCGAGACGACCGAGAGAATGATCAAGCCGATGACATCGTCGATCACGGCTGCGCCGAGGACGATTCGGCCCTCCGCCCGTTCGAGCCACCCCAGGTCGCCAAGAACTCGCGCCGAGATGCCGACCGACGTGGCGGTGAGCGCCGCGCTGGCGACGATGGCGGGGAGCCCGGTGACTCCGAGCAGTGGGAGCACGAGCAGGCCGAGCCCGAACGGAAGCGCCACCCCGACCATGGCCACCGTCATCGCCGCGCCGCCGACGCGGAGGATACTGGCCAGGTCGGTATGGAGCCCGATCTCGAAGAGCAGCACGATCACCCCGAGTTCTCCGAGCCCGGCGATCACCGGCTCAGCGGGGTCGAGAACGCCGAGGAGCGACGGTCCGAGCAGCACACCGGCGAGAAGTTCGCCGAGCACGGCGGGTTGCCCGATACGGCGCGCCGCCTCGCCGAGCAGCTTGGTGGCGGCGAGAATGCCGGCGAGGACGAGGAGCAGGGTGGGGAGGTCGTGATGCGGCATGGAGGGGATGATACTCGCCAACCGCTCAACGAGGGAGGGTTACGTCGGCGGTGCGAGGGCCTCGTTCACCGCCTCGACCAGGCGGGCCGGTTCGATCGGCTTTTCGAGGAGAGTGGTGACCCCGAACGGCGCGAGTTCGGCGGCGGTGTCCGGGGTGATGCGGGCGCTCAGGACGAGGACCGGCAAAGCCCGAAGCGGGGCGATGCGGCGGAGGCGCTCCAGAACGAGCTTCCCGCCGCCGGCCGGAAGCCCGAGGTCGAGGAGCATGACGTTAGGCTTTGAGGACCGCGCCAGGGAAAGGGCGGTCATGCCGTCGAGGGCCGGGACCACCCGGAAGCCGGCTTGCTGGAGAATGGCCGCGGCCCAGCGCTGCATATCGGGGTCGTCGTCGACGACGAGGACGACGCGCTTGGCCGCGGGTTTGGCGGGGAGAGGCGTAGGGCGGGTGCCTCCGGGAACGGGAGACGCTTCTTGCAACGATGGGCTCGGCGCGATTCGAACGCGCGACCTCTTGCTCCGGAGGCAAGCGCTCTATCCAGCTGAGCTACGAGCCCTTCTTTGTAGGATTCAGGATTCAGGATTGAGGATTCAGGGGCCTGAATCCTGAATCCTCAATCCTCAATCCTGACTCCTCACTCCAATCGGGGCGCCGGGATTTGAACCCGGGACCTCCTGCTCCCGAAGCAGGCGCGCTACCAGGCTGCGCTACGCCCCGTTCTACGCTATTCGCTACTCGCTATTCGCTATTCGCCAACAGCCCCTAGCGAATAGCGGGTAGCGAATAGCGACCAACAACAATGCGCCCTGAGGGATTCGAACCCCCAACCTTCTGATCCGTAGTCAGATGCTCTATCCAGTTGAGCTAAGGGCGCGGTTGGGGATGGGCGGTACAAGATTCGAACTTGTGACCTCTACGATGTCAACGTAGCGCTCTAACCAGCTGAGCTAACCGCCCGACACAAGACGCAAGGACGGACAGTGGGGACGGTGGGGACAGGAGGGCCTGCCGCACTGCCTCCTGTCCGTCCGACCTCTCTGTCCGTCCGTCCGCACCATAGCGGGGGTGGGATTTGAACCCACGACCTCCGGGTTATGAGCCCGGCGAGCTACCAGACTGCTCCACCCCGCGACGTTGACTGCCCTGCTGCCCAACCACTGTCGAGAGCGGGAAACGGGACTCGAACCCGCGACCCCAACCTTGGCAAGGTTGTGCTCTACCAACTGAGCTATTCCCGCAATCGGCCGGCGACCCAAACAGTAGGGACTCGACCACTCCCACGCAACTTCGCTTCGCACCGCCCGCGGCCCCGCCGTCCGGCGCGAATGGAGGCGAGGGGGATCGAACCCCTGACCTCGTGAATGCCATTCACGCGCTCTCCCAACTGAGCTACGCCCCCGCTATATTCTCCCCGCCCGCCGGAGCTCGACCGCAGCACGGCAAGGTAGCGGCGGGCTCTGGGAGTGTCAAGCAAAAATCGTCCCGCTGGGCCCTCGCTTGCGCTAGGTTCCTCCCTGATGAGCCAGACGCGGAAACGGAAGCGCGACAGCGCCGCCTCGCTCGGTGTTCATGACGCCGAGCGCGATATCCTCGACCTCTATCTGCATGAGGTGAGCCGGGCGCCGCTCCTCACCGCCACCGAAGAAATCGCCGTCGCCCGCAAGGTCCAGAAGGGTGACCAGGCGGCGATGGATGAGCTCGTCACCAAGAATCTCCGTTTCGTCATCTCCGTCGCCAAGAAGTACCAGAACCGCGGGATGCCCTTGGTCGATCTCATCGGCGAGGGGAACGTCGGCCTGCTCACGGCGGCGCGAAAGTTCGATCCCGACCATGGCGTGAAGTTCATTTCCTACGCCGTCTGGTGGATTCGGCAGGCCATCCTCGCCGCGATCGCCCGCCATGGACGCACCGTCCGGGTCCCGCTCAATCGCACCGCCGACCTCTCCCGCATCGTGCGCGCCACCGAGTCGCTCCGGCAGGCGCTGGGCCGGGAGCCGGCCGCCGAGGAGATCGCCGAACAGGTGGGGCTCACGGTCGAGCTGGTGCAATCGCTCGCCGCGCTCAACACCGCCGAAGTTCGGCTCGATGCGCCGCTGACGATGGCCGGCGATCAGTCGACCATGGAACGGTTCCTCGCCGACGACCGGTCGAACCCGGACGACGAGGTGATGGACCAATTCCTGACCGAGGAGGTGGAGGCGGCGCTCCGTACGCTCACGGCGCGGGACGCCAAGGTCCTCCGGCTCTATTTCGGCCTGGACGGCGGCCGGGAGCATACCCTGGAAGAGATCGGCGATCTGCTCGGCATCACCCGCGAGCGGGTACGCCAGCTCAGGGACCGCGCGCTCAAGCGGCTTCGCGAGGGCGAAGTCGGGCGCGCGCTGGCGAGCTTCGCGGCGTGAGCGGGCCTCGCGAGTTCCTCACCCTTTCCGGACGATGGGTCGTCGAGGCCCGCCGCGCGCTGGCCGACGGTCCCACGTGGCGGGGGCAGCTCTTCCCGCAAATGAAGAAGCTCGGTGTCGACTCGGTGCCGGTGGCGGTCTTCGTGGCGGTCTTCACCGGCATCGTGCTCGCCCTGCTCTCGTCGTACATGTTCACCCGCGCCATCCCGCTCTACTTCGTCGGGACCCTCGTGGCGAAGGCCGTGATGCTGGAACTGGGGCCGGTCCTGACCGGGATGGCGCTGGCCGGACGGGTCGGCGCCAACGTTGCGGCGGAGCTCGGCACGATGCGGGTGACCGAGCAGGTGGACGCTCTCGAGACCCTCGCCATCAGCCCGCATGCCTATCTGGTCACTCCTCGGGTGCTGGCGGCCACGCTCATGTTTCCGATGGTGACGGCGCTCGCCATGGCGGTGGGGCTCCTCTCGGGGTGGTTCACCGCGGTCAACCTGCTCGACCTCACCAGCGTCGAGTTCCTTCGCGGCGCTCGGCAGTTCTACAATTTCAAAGACATCTGGTTCGGGCTCGTCAAGAGCGCGAGCTTCGGCATGGCGGTCGCGACCCTCGGCTGCTTCCAAGGCCTCAACGCGCGGGGCGGCGCGGAAGGGGTCGGCCGGGCCACCACCCGCGCCGTGGTGCTCGGGTGCCAGGCGATTCTTGTCCTCGACGCCTTCTGGGCGCTGGTCCTTCTCTAGGCCGATGATCGAATTCCGGGGCGTCTCCAAGCGGTTCGGCGAGAAAGTCGTCCTCGACGGCCTCTCCCTCGTGGTTCCCGAGGGGCAGACCACGGTGCTCATGGGCTATTCGGGGACGGGGAAGAGCGTCTGCCTCAAGCATGTGGTCGGCTTGCTCGAACCCGACGCGGGCCAGGTTCTCGTCGACGACGAAGTGGTCAACGAGCTCGACTACGAGGCGCTGATGCAGCTCCGCGGACGGATCGGCTACGTCTTCCAATTCGCGGCGCTTTTCGATTCCCTGACGGTCGGCGAGAACCTCGCGTTAGGGCTCCGGCGCCGGGGGCTCGACCCCGGCGCGGTCACCGCGCGGGTCACCGAGAGCCTCGATCTGGTCGAGCTGCCCGGCACCGAATCCCGCTACCCGGCGGAGCTCTCGGGCGGCATGCGGAAGCGCGTCGGGATCGCGCGGGCGATCGCCCTCAAGCCCCGCTACATTCTGTACGACGAACCGACCACCGGTCTCGACCCGGTCACGACCGCGGCGATCAACGACCTGATGATCCGCGCGCGCCGCGAGCTGGGCGTCACGAGCCTCGTGGTCACCCACGACGTGCGAAGCGCGTTTGCCGTCGCCGACCGGATCGCCTTCCTGCACGAGGGGCGGATCCGGCGGGCCGGGACCACCGCGGAGATTCGAGCCACCGACGACCCGCTCCTCCGCGAATTCATCGAAGGGGCGCTCACCGGAGAAGCTGTGTGAAGCGATCGAACGAATTCGCCGTCGGGATCACCGTGCTGGTCGCCGCCGCCGTGGTGGTGATCGGCGCCATCGCGCTGGGCCAGCTTCGGCTCGGCCGCGGCGACGACATCCGGACGGCGCGCTTTCGTTCGATCGGGGGGCTCGGACCCGGAGCGAGCGTGACGCTCCGTGGGGTCAAGGTGGGGCGGGTGGCGGAAATCCGGATCGCGGCCGACGACTGGGTGGAAGTGGATTTCCGCCTCAAGCCCAACCTCGAGCTGCCGGACCAACCCGCCGCGATCGCCGCGCCGGCCACCCTCTTCGGCGAGTGGCGGGTCAACATCCTTCCGCTCGACGACGCCTCCGACGACCGGGGCGTGCAGGCGCTCCTGGCCGAGGCGTCCACGATCGGCGGGGCGGTTTGGCCGGGCACGACCCTTCCCGACATCGGGGAACTCACCCTGCAGGCCAGCCGAATCGCCGGCGACATCGGGAGCATCACGAACCGTATCGAGGGCGCGCTCGATTCCAACGCCGTCGCGGATGTGAAGGCGAGCCTCAAGGACCTTCGCGCCACCGTGGTCCGGCTGCACAATCTGGCGAACGCCCAAAGCGAGAATCTGACCAAGCTCACCGGCAACATGGCCAAGACCAGCGACGAGGTGGACCTCGCCTCGCGCCGGTTCAATACCGTTATGGGTCGAGTCGATTCGGCCACGATGAACGGCCAGCTTCAAGATCTGGTGTCCACCACGCGCCAGACCAGCACCGCCCTCCGAGACATGACCGCCGACATGCAGGCGATCGTGCGAGACGTCAAGGATCGCCGGTCGAGCCTGGTGCGGGTGCTCGAGGCGAGTGATTCGCTCCTCACCCGGGTGCAGAGCGGCCGGGGGACCCTCTCGCTCCTGGCGAGCGATTCCGCGCTCTACTACGAGGCCACGAGCACCGTGAGGCAGCTGCGGCAGCTTCTTGCCGACATTCAGGCGAATCCGCGCCGCTACTTCCGATTCTCGGTGTTTTAGTGGCCGCGAAGCGCCGACCGGAGCGGGAAGTGTCCGCCGGCGGGATCATCTTCCGCCGGGACGCGGAGGGGGTGGTGCGGTTCCTCCTCATCAAGGACTCGTACGACAACTGGGGCTTTCCCAAGGGGCATCTCGAAGAGGCGGAATCGCCCGCGGACGCCGCGCTACGTGAGACGGCGGAGGAGACCGGACTGGCCGACCTCCGGCTCCATGGCCCGATCCGGGTGATCGACTGGCACTTTCGATTTCGGGGCCGGTTTATCCACAAGTACTGCCATTTCTTCCTGTTCGAATCCTCGGCCGGTGATCCGGTGCCTCAGGTCGACGAAGGGATCACCGCTTGTCGCTGGTGTCCGCTCGACGAGGCGCTCAAGGCGCTCAGCTACGAAAATGCTCGGGGCGTTCTCCGGAGGGCCGGGGACATGGCCCGCACACTCGTGGCGGTCGGGGCCGGCCGCCCGCGGCCGGTGCCGCAGCCGGTGCCGCGGCCGATCGCCTCCGCCTGATCCGGTGCCCCCCTGCCGGCTATCGCCGCCCTTCTCGACAACCGCGCCGCGCTGAGCGCCCTCCGCCGCTCTCTCCCCAAGGGAAGTGCGACGGTCGTCGCCTGCCGGTCGCCCGCGGGCCTTCAGCGCATCATCGGGCAGCGGCTCCTCGAAGGGGTGGTGGTGGGCGCGCGCGCCGCCCGGACGCTCGACCTCGCCACCCTCCGGGGCCGCTACCCGAGTGTGCCATTCACCCTCTTCGGGGTCGTGCGCTCCGACGATGCCGAACTGCTCCTCGCCTGGCAGCGGCTCGAGATTGCGGTCGTGGCGGAGTTCCGGAGGACGAGTTC
>JABFSM010000081.1 GCA_013140635.1 Gemmatimonadales bacterium | reverse complement strand
GCGGGCATGGTAGCGCAGCGGACCAATCCGTCGGCGGCGTCCTCGGAGGCAATGAGATCGATGCGGTTGGCACCGTCGCCGAGGAGCCGGAGGTGGTCGCGACTCACCGTCTCGAGGAAGGAGTCGAGATTGCGTCCTTCAGCACCAACCACCGTAGCGAGCCGCGCGATCGTGCGGGTCATCCTGCCGTCATCGGGCATTGCCACCAGCCGCTCGGCGAGCCATTTGCTCTCGCGGTATGCGGTATTCGGCCGCGCCGGCGTCGATTCATCGATCGGACCGGTGGTGACGAATCCATGGACGCCGAGCGTGCTGGCGAAGACGAACCGCGACACGCCGGCCTCCTGTGCTGCGCGGAGGAGTCGACGCGTGCCTTCGACGTTCACCTCGCGATAGACCGACCGCCGAGTCCCTCTTGCGGTGCGTGCGGCGGCCAGGTGAATGACAGCGGTGCAGTCCCGGAGCGCACCGGCGAGTTCCGATTCGCTCGAGAGATCGGCTTCGACCGACTCGATGCCAAGGGTCGTCGCCGGGCTGCCGCCGGGGCGGAGCATCGCCCGAACCGGAATGCCCTGAGCCCGGGCATGGCGCACCACCGCCCCGCCGACGAATCCGCCGGCGCCGGTTACCAGCAGGCGCATTGAGTTACCTCGGAAAGACTGAGTCAGGGGTGACCGTACGAACGATAGTTGTCGGGACCGCCGATGCGCCACCATGGGTTCCTTGAGGGGTTCCTGTTAGAATGGCCTCTATGACCGAGCCTCCCGTCCTTCGTGTCGGTCTTCTTGGCTGCGGGCGGATCGCGCGCGGCGTTCACATGCCGGTGCTGCAGCGGTTGCCGGGCGTTCGGCTCGCCGTGATCGCCGAAGCGGACGCCGCCCAGCGCGCCGAGGCGGCCGCGAGGGCGGGGAACGCCACGGTCGTGGCGGACTACCGCGAGGCACTCTCCGGCGGCGGGCTCGATGCCGTGGTCGTATGCCTCCCGCCGAACCTCCATTCGCCCGCCGCCACCGCCGCCTTCGCGGCGGGGTGTCATGTGTATCTTGAAAAGCCATTGGCCCCGACCTTGAGCGAAGCACGGCCGGTGCTTGGCGCCTGGACGAACTCGGGCCGGGTGGGAATGATCGGCTTCAACTTTCGATTCCATCCGCAGATCGAGGTGATTCGCGCGCGGGTGCGGGCCGGGGCCATCGGCCGGGTGCTCGCGGTGCGTACCTGCTTCTCGATTCTCCCGCACGACATGCCGGAGTGGAAGCGCTCCCGACTCGGCGGGGGAGGGGTCTTGCTGGATCTGGCCTCGCATCATGTCGACCTGATTCGATTCATGCTCGGTTCCGAGGTCGTCCGCGTCTCTGCCGCGATCCAGTCTCTTGGCGGAGAGGGCGACCATGCGGCGCTGCAGCTCGAGCTTGCCTCGGGGGTCTCGGTTCAGACATTTGCGTCGCTGGGTTCGGTCGAAGAGCACCGGCTTGAAGTCTTCGGGAGCGCGGGCAAGCTGGTGATGGATCGGACCGAACTCCTGGAGCCGGCCTTCGAGCCCGCCTCGTTGCACGGTGCTCGCGTGCGGCGCATCACCAAGGCGATGCTCGCTCTCGATCCGCGGCGCCTGCTCCGCTCTCCCGGCGCCGAACCGTCGTTTGGCCGAGCCCTGTCGGCTTTCGTCCGCGCCGCGAATGGCGCAGGGTTCGATGGACCCGACCTGCTCGACGGCGCCCGATCGCTGGCGGTCATCGAGGCCGCGGAACGCTCAGTGCAGTCCGGCAGGGTCGAAACCCCGGACGCGGTTACCGCCGCCTGATGCGCATTCTCCTCCTCAACGACTACGCCACGGTTACCGCGGGCGCCGAACGGGTCACTCAGCTCCTCCGCGACGGGCTCCGCGCGCGGGGACATGAGGTCCGGATCCTGGCGAGCGATGCGCAGCTGATTGCCGGTTCGTCGATCGCCGACGTCACCTGTTTCGGCACCACCAGCCGATGGCAAAATTTCACCTCGGCGGTCAATCCCTCCGCTGCCCGGACGCTTCGGGAGGAGCTCCGGACTTTCCGGCCAGATCTGGTGCAGGCGCAGATGTTCCTTTGGCAGCTCTCGCCCGCCATCCTTCCGGTGCTCCGCGGCGTCCCGTCGGTCTACTACGCGATGACGCACAAGTCGATTTGCCCGAGCGGACTCAAGTGGCTTCCCGACGGCTCGCTCTGCCAGGTGCGCGCGGGGGCGGTCTGTCTCCAGAACCGATGCGTCACCCCGTTGGGGTTTCCCGCGCTCATGCTGCAGCGAGCGCGCTGGCGCAAACATCGGTCGGCGTTCCGCGCCATCGTGACGGTCTCCGCCGACCTCCGCGCGCGCCTCGAAGCGGATGACAACGTCGTACGGGAAGTGATCTGGCCGGGGACGCTGATCACCCCGGCGCGTCCCCCTCTTGCCGACCCGCCGACCGCGGCGTTCGTGGGGCGGCTCACTTCGGAGAAGGGTGTCGATGTGCTGTTCCGGGCCTTTGCACTGGTGCGTCAGCGGCTTCCGGCGGCGAGGCTCGAGATTCTCGGCACCGGACCCGCGGAGGCGGCGCTTGGCCGGCTTTGCGGCGAGCTCGACCTCGGTGACGCGGTGTCGATGCGGGGCCATGTGGCCACGGCTGACCTCGATTCGGCGCTCGCATCGGCGTGGGTGCTGGCGGTTCCGTCGGTCTGGCCGGAGCCCTTCGGGCTCGTCGCCACCGAAGCGATGATGCGCGGTACTGCCGTAGTTGCCAGTCGGCTCGGCGGGCTGGCCGAATCGGTGGTGGACCAGGTGACTGGGCTCCATGTCCCCGCCGGGGACCATCGCGCCCTTGGAGAGGCACTCCTCCGAGTGCTCGCCGACCGGGAGTCGGCCGAACGGCTCGGAGCGGCCGGGAGGGTTCGTGCGATGGCTCACTTCTCCGTGGACGGGATGATCGATCGATTCGAGGCGCTGTATGCCGCGTTGAACCATGCCCACTGAGCGCCGCGGGCCGGTGGTCCTGATCGGATTCGACGCCGGCGATCCCGACCTGATCGAGCGTTGGACAGGGGAGGGGCACCTTCCGGCCATCGCCTCCCTCATGGCGCGAGGAACGTGGACCCGGACCGGCGGTGTGGATCTGCTGTGCGAGCATGGCATCTGGATTTCCCTGTTCGGCGGTGTCTCGTGGGCGCAGCACGGCTTTCACTTTTTTCGGCATCCGGTGATCGGGTCGTATGGCCTGACGCTCGCCCGCGGGGCGGACTTCGAGGTCAAGCCGTTCTGGAATGAGCTCGCCGGCACCGGGCGGAAGGTGTTCGTGCTCGACCCGCCGGATACCGGTCCGGTGCCTGGACTCTCCGGGTGGCAGGTCTCCGAGTGGGCCACTCACTCCCATTATCCACCGCTGTCGCTCGCGGCGATTCCCGCCGGCGCCGTTGGGGAGATCGAGCGCCGCTTCGGCCCGCGCGAGCCGATCGGCGAGACGATCGGCGCGACAGTGGAACAGGATCGCGATACGCTGGAGCGTCTCCTCGCCCGGGTGGCGCGGAAGGGGAAGGCGGTGCGCGATCTGCTGGCCCAGGATCGCTACGAGCTCATTGCCGTCACATTTGCGGAGGCGCATACCGGCGGACACCAGGTCTGGGAGTATCGCCGTGATGCCAAGGGGGATGGACCGCGGCCGGCGGCCGGTTTGGGCGACGGGTTGCTTCGGCTCTACCAGGCGACCGACCGCGAAATCGGCGCCCTCGTGGCCGCGCTCCCTGAAACGGCGGATGTCGTGCTGGTCTCGTCGGTCGGCTTCTACTCCTCGTACCCGACCGAAGAGCTCTTGGACTCGTTCTGTCGTTCCCTCGGATACCACGTGGCGCCGGGGAGCGGCCCGGCTCCCGAGGGCCGACGATCGCTGATCGGCATGCTGCGCGGGCTGGTGCCGGCCTCGGCGCGAGAGATCGTGAATCGGCTGCTGCCGATTTCGATCCAGTCGCGGCTCGTGAGCGAGAAGTTCGCCGCGTCGGCGGACTGGTCCCGCACGACGGCGTACTCGACCCCCGGCTATTACACCGGGACGATCCGGGTGAACCTGCGGGGGCGCGAACCGCTGGGAACGGTCGAGCCTGGCGCGGAATACGAGGCGGTGCTGGATCGACTCGAGGCCGATCTCCACGCTCTCCGCGATGCCGAAAGCGGCCTGCCGGTGGTGGCGCGCACCGTGCGCACCCGTGCGGTGCTTCCGCCGCCGGTCAACGATCTGGTGCCCGACCTCCTGGTGTTCTGGGGGGAGCACGACCGCCCCCTCACGCGGGTGCGGCACCCCAGGCTCGAGCTCCGCCAAGCGCCCCATGCGTTCCATCGAGGGAGCCACCATACCACGACGGGCTTTCTGGTGGCCTCCGGCCCCTCGGTGCGGACTCAGGGCCGGGTCGATGACGTGTCGCCCCTCGCGGTCGCGCCGACGATGTTGCAGCTGCTCGGCCTTCCGGTTCCGGCGCGGATGCGGGAAGCTGCGCTTGCGGAATGGCTGGTCACGCCCGCGGCGGGGACAGGACCGTTATGAGCCAAGGGGATACGGGCGGGCCTGCGCTCTCCGTGGTGCTGGTGGCGCCGAGCGGCACCGCCACCATTCGGCGCGTCATGCGGCACCTGCGGGCGCAGACGGCACGACGGGAGATGGAGGTGCTGATCGTCGCGCCGGGGGCGAGTGACGTCGATCTGCCTGAAGTGGCGGGCGACGCGTTTGCCGTCACCCGAGTCGTCGAGGCGGGCCCGATCACCCACCGCGGCGCCGCCGCCGCTCTCGGCATGCGTCAGGCCGCCGCCCCGCTCGTGGGGCTGATCGAAGACCACTCCTTCCCGGAGCCGGGATGGGCGGAGGCCCTCATCCGGGCCCTCGACGGGCCGTGGGCGGGGGTGGGCCCCGCCGTGCGGAACGGCAATCCCGAGACGGCATTGAGCGTCGTGAATTTCCTGCTGGCCTACGGCGGGTTCGACGAAGGGCGCGCCGCCGCGGAGTGCGGCCTCATTCCCTGGCACAACTCGACCTACCGCCGTGCCGCGATCGCGCAATGCGGGGAGCGGCTAGGCGATCTCCTGGAATGGGAAGCGGCCTTGCAGGAGGAGATCGTCGCCGCAGGAGGCCGGCTGTACTTCGAGCCCGCGGCGATCACCAGCCACGTGAACGTGTCGCTGCCGGCGTCGACGTTCGGGCTCAATTTTCAACGCGGCCGGATCATGGCGGGGCGCCGCGCCGCGGCCGCGCGCCAGCGGGTCTTCGAGCGAGCGCTCCGGGCGGCGGCGTTCCCGGCCTATCCGTTCATGCAGCTTCGCGGCTTGTGGCCGTCGATCCGGCGGAGTTCCGCGTCGGGTCGAGGCGCGCTCCGGCTGGCACCGGCGCTCTCCCTCGCGTTGCTGGCCATGGCCTTAGGCGAGGCGGCGGGCTACCTCTTCGGCGTGGGCCGTGCCATCGAGCAGTTGGAAGATTACGAGCTGCACCGCGCCCGGCACCTGACCGCTCGCGACCGGCCGCTCCAGCTGGAGCCTCGTCGCGAGGGGGATATTCCGGCTAGGCACGCCGAAGGAAGCGCTCTCTGAGGAAGCCGGCCAAGTAGGCCACTTGGGACAGCGCGGCAATGACGCAACCGGCAAGGGCGCGGCTTCCCTCCAACCGTTTCCACGGATAGGTGACCAGCCCGAAATAGAAACGAACCGGTTCCACGCGGAGATTGGACTCTCCGCGATTGGCCCTGGCTTGCTGGAGGTAGTAGGCGCCGCGGCCGTAGTTATAGTGCTGCCGCCAAAACGATTTGAGGCGGAGTGGGTGGGCATGCCGGACCACGGCATCGCCGGCATAAATGAGAGACCCTTTCCGTTCGACCCAACGATCGCAGATATCCCGGTCTTCGGCCGCGGCGAGTGGGAACGACGTATCGAAGCCGCCCATCTCCCGAAAAGCCTCGGTTGGGAAAGAGAGATTCGAGGTGATGAAGAACGTTGCGCCTTCATTCGATGTATTGAAGTATTCATACAAGTACTCGACGAGCAACTGACTCCCGGTCGAATAGGCACTGTCAGGGAGCGCGTTGACGATCCGGCCCCCGATCCCCGCTGCGGGGTTCCGGGCAATGTGGCGGGCAAGATTGCTCAGCCAGTCCGGTTCCGGGAGGCAGTCGTCGTCGGTGAAGGCGATGTGGGCACCCCGGGCGGCGAATGCGCCGGCGTTCCGGGCGGTGGCGGGGCCCTGATTGGCCTGTTCGAGCGTGCGCGCGTCGAGCCGGTCGCGCCAGGCGGCCACCGCGCCCCGCACCGGCACGGGGCTCCCGTCGTCCACCACCACCACCTCGAACGATTCCTTGGAGAGCGTCTGGGCGGCAAGCGCTTCCAGGCATCGGGCGATGGCACCATGACGGTTATAGGTTGGCACGACCACGCTGATGAGCATTCGCCGTCCATGAGGCCGAGCGCGCTGACCTGAAAGCCGAGAGAATCGATCCGAACGAAGGCGCCACAAAATATAGCGGCCCACCAGCGAATCTTGTCTCGGCGCCGAGAATGCGGCTGTTAGCCCGGCGGGCGAACGCTCGCTACCAGGGACGGAGGAGGGCGGCGGGCATCGTACAGCCGCTCGTCCAATCGCGGGAGGTGCGAGAGCGAGAAGCTCTCGCTGGCCGGAGAGCTCTTGCGCCGGCAGAGGATGAACGCGAAGGTACAACCGGCCGGCCGGTTCTTGGTGAGATGCTCCAACCGGCTCACCACCCAGGCGAGGAGCCGGAACGGTTTCGTGGCCGCGATGGCTCCGCGCTCGGCCCGGCCCGGCGGCGCCAATAGCTCCTCGTAGGCTCGGCTGAAAACGTTCCTGTAGTAGACGCACTTCACGTCGTCGAACGACCTCTCGAGCGCCGCGAGGACGCCGGGAAACGCGGTGTCCAACGGCGTGGTGCAGAACAACACGCCGCCGGGGGCGGTCATGCGAACCAGGCTCTCCACTACCGACACTCGGTTCGTCCGATCGATATGATGCAGTGTATTTGTGGAAACGACCGCCGTGGCGGCGCCGGTCGGAAAGGCGTCCATGACACGCAGGTCGGCCACTGCCGCCACCGTATCGGGCGTTGGATGGGTTTTGAGTCCGCTGCGCAAGCGGGTTTCGTTGATATCGATCCCGACGTAGAGCTCGGTCTTGAACATCCAGCGGTTCTTGAGATTCCCGCTGGCAACATCAACGCCGACGCCCGATGTGATCTCCGAAAGAGCTCGGCTCATGGTCTCGTAGAGAAAACACTTCGAGGGTCTCATCTGGAGATTCATGTGCCCTCTATCGCGGCCCGGACGGACCATGCCGCCGGGCCAGGGTGAACAGCCACGCTGCCGGCCCGCACGTCTCGGCCAGGTGCGTGATGACTCCAGGGGTGACCGATAGCGATCGCCCTGCGGTGGATTGTCGCGGGGCCGCGGAGGTGCTCGGGATCATCTGAGAAGGTGGAGAAGCAAGGGAAATGCCAGGTTCGCCCCACGGTCAATCAGGAATTATCCGCAGAATCAATGGGTTAAGGCCCTCAGGGGCGGTACTTTTCTGGTGTGGCGCCGCAGCAACAGGGCGGGAACGCACCGCCCGGACATGCGGGCGATGGCCCGGAACGTGAAGACCACTTGAACTATCGCCCGACACGAGAGGGATCGGAGGACATGGAACCGGTCACGAAAGAAGCGTCAGCCGGTCCCGTGCCGTCCATTACGGTGGTCGTTTGCACTTACAACGGTGCCCAACGGCTTCCTGAAGTGTTGCGTCATCTGCGCGCGCAGCAGACCTCGGTGCCATGGGAAGTGGTCGTCGTGGACAACGCGTCGACCGACGGGACGGCGGAGGTCGCGCGCCGCCATTGGGACGGTGCGCCGGTGGCGTTGCGGGTCGTCCGCGAGCCCGAGCTGGGCCTGGGCCACGCACGGCGTCGAGGGATCGGTGAGGCAAAGTTCGACTTGATCTGTTTCGTGGACGACGACAACTGGCTTGCGCCCGATTGGCTGGCAACGGCCGCCGCCATCATGGGCAGCCATTCGGATGTCGGCGCGTGCGGGGGACGGACCAAAGGGGTCTTCGAAACGGAGCCTCCGGCCTGGCTTCCTCGCTATCAGCAGCAGTTCGTGATCGGCAAGCAGGCGGAGCATGGCGGCGATATCACCGAGACGCGCGGCCACCTGTGGGGGGCCGGGCTCGTTCTCCGGAAGAGCGCGTACGAGGAATTGGTGCGGCATGGCTTCCAGGCCCGGCTTACCGGACGGACCGGCGGGGTCTTGATCTCGGGCGAGGACTACGAGCTGTGCTATGCGCTTCGGATGGCCGGGTGGCGCCTTTGGTACGACCCCGCCATGGTTCTCCGTCATTTCATGCCTTCGACTCGAATCACCTGGGGCTACCTTCAGCGGCTCAACCGGGGACACGGCGCGACCAGCGTCGACCTGGATCCCTATGAACTGGCCCTCGGGGTGTCGCGGCGGTCGATCCATCGGTGGGCCGGCCGGCGGTGGATCGGAGAAGCGCTCAAATCTCTCGTCAAGGCAGGCGTCCTCTGGGGGTGGCTCCGATGCCGGTCACTCTTCAGGGCCTCCGAGGGATGGCGCTGGGCACTCACGCTGGAGCTCAACGTGGGACGGTTCTATGAACTGCTTCGCCGGCGGGCCGCGTACGACTCGGCCATTCGCGAGGTTCGAGAGGCGGCGTGGATAAGGGGGGGCCGGCCATCGGCGCCGGTGTGACGGTGCCGCCCGGCCGCCCACAGCGGGTTCTTATCATTGACGACGCGATTCGCTGGGGCGGTTCCATCGTGTCCACGGCGAACCTCGTCCGGGTGCTGGATCGCGCCCGGTTCGATCCCATTTTCGTCACCGCCACGAATCGGAAACTAATCGAGCGGCACCTCCGGGAAGCGGCGCCAGCGACCCGCATCGTGATCGCGAGGCCGTGGCTCCACTACGAACGCCTGGACCGGATCGCGGAACGCACCGCGCGCCTGCACTCGCCGATACTGCGGACGGCGACGGAGATGGGAGTCGCCCTGCTCCGGCATCTCGCGAATCTGCCGTACACCGTGAAGCTCGCGTTCCTCATGCTGCGCGAACGCATCGATCTCGTCCAGCTCAACAGTGGGCTCGGCCAGGACGAGGCCGCGCTGGCGGCCTTCGTGCTCCGCATTCCCCAGATTGCGTTTCTGCGCGGCTACTCGGCGATGAGCCGGAGCCAGCGGTATCTCTTCGCCCCCAAGATCGAGCGGTTCGTCACCGTCTCGCGATATATCGCGAGACG
>JABFSM010000082.1 GCA_013140635.1 Gemmatimonadales bacterium | reverse complement strand
GTCGTCCGAGGCGGGATGGCGATGTCCTGCGTTGCCCCCGCCCCTGGATCGCCGCCTGAGTCCTGCAATGACACGCCTGGCTTTGACGACGTCGTCGTATGTGGCGTTGGGGTGCTAGGCGAATCGGACCATGAGGGCTGCGGATTCGGAAGGCCGGTACCACTCGACGCCAGCATCGGCGCGGAATTCGTCGCGAGGCCGATTCGCAACGCGCCGTTCATAGTCGGCGTCGGGCTCGGCGTGCACCGCGCCTTCGGAGATGATCTGGCGGGCCATGGCACCGAATCCGCCAATTTCACCATCGAACTCGGAAGGTCGGCGGTGGGACGCGCCGGCTGGAGCGCCGCGATTCGGGCGACGCGCTTCTTCACATCCTACGAGGGCACCCGCTGGATGGTGAACCCCGGACTCACCTACACCTTCTAGCGACGGGATCGGCTAGAAGCTCCAGCCGTTGCCCATCGTGAATTGAAAACCGTCAGGCCCTCCGGCGAAGTTGAAGGTCAGCACCGTCGTGCGCAGCACCCGGAGGGCCAAGCCGCCGCCGCCGCCAACCCGCCACCGGCTCAACGTGCCGAACGAACCCTCACTCACTCGCCCCGCATCGGTAAAGGCCAGGAGAGTGACCGCGCCATAGTCCCCCACGTCAAGCAGATTGTGCCGCACTTCGAGGTTGGCCAGGTTGAGCGACCGTCCCACGAAGCGCCCCGGCACGAAGCTCCGGTGGCTCTCGACGCCCCCAAGCACCGACGTCTCCCGCTCCCACCCCGGTAGCGAATAGCGCAGATCGAGCGAGGCCTTGTCGCTGAGTTCGCGGACGACCAGCCGGGCGGCGATCGTGGTGCCTTGCCGCGGCGAGAGATAGCCGCGCAGGTTGGCGTATAGGCCGGTGAAGCCGCCGTCGACGGCCATGTAGGTATGGCTCGAATCGGGAAGGACGCCGAGCGATTGGCGATAGCTGCTGGACCCGAGATAGACCCCGGCCTCGAGCAGAAGCCCGCGGTTCGGAACGAATTCCTTGTCCCGCGTATCGAGGACGACGGTGAACCGGCCGCTCAGATCGGTGCCCGATTCGGTATCCCCCGAGCGATCTCTCGAGAAGAGTCCGGAGCCATCGCGGTCCACATATCGGAACTTGGTGAGACCGAGGGCGCCGGCAACATGCAGCGGGCCCGCGATCTGTCTCGTGACTTCGGCGCGCAGAAACTCTCTCCGCCGACTGGCATGGAAGAACGGCTCCGGGCGCGACTCGATCGGGCCGTGGGAGGCGCTCTCTCCCCGGGGGCCCTCACCGAAGTACCCAAACGACCCTTCTTGAATCACACCGGCATCGGCGGCGTATCGCCAACCCGGAGTGAGCTGTGGGCCACGGAACTTGATGGCCGCGAACCAGCTCCTTCGCCCCCCGATTCCCGCCTCCGCCGACAAGATGCCGTCGAACGGAGCGGGCCGGTCGTAATCCGCCTGACGCGCCAGATGGAAATGGCCGACACCCATGAATCCGGTCGAAGGGCTCGAGATCACATACGGGTAGTAACTCGCGCGCCACGGGACCCCATCCTGGGCCTGAAGGGGCGCAACACCGATAAGGGCGAGCAGAGTGAGCGTTCTTTGCACGAAGCTAGTTTCCGGGGAAGAGAGCGGCGCCGTCCAGCGTTCGGGCGCCATTGGTGGCGTCGCAGGCGGCATACTTGGTCGGGAAGAGCGCCGCGCAGCCATACACGCCGGCCTTGTTGACCGCGTAGAACTGAAGCTGGTACCGCGGGCGGCCCCGTTCATCGAGGAGACGCGGAGGGGTCATCGCAACCACACGCCGCAGCGTCGCCAGGCAAGCGTCGGTCGGTGCCATCCCTTGCCGCATGTGCTCGACGGTCAAGAACCCGCCGCAGACCATGATGTTCGCCTCGCCAAGACCGGTCGAGCCCGCGGCGCCGATCTCGTTGTCGGTGTATTGGCCGGCGCCCACGATCGGGGAATCGCCGGCGCGGCCGGCGATCTTCCACGCCAAGCCGCTCGTGGTCGTGACCGAAGAGATCTCTCCCTTGGCGTTGACCACGTTCAGATTGATGGTGCCGGTATGCTCCATCCCGATTGGCTGCTTGTCCGGCACATCGACCCAGGAATCGCCGCTGCCCCGGTTGGCGCGCCAGCGAAGCCACTTTTCCCGCGAAGCGGGGGTCAGCAGATCTTCCTCCTTGAACCCGTACGAGAGGGCGAACTTCTTTGCCCCCTCGCCGACGAGAAGGATATGGTTGGTATATCTGAGTATGAGCCGAGCCACTTCGCTCGGCGTCTTGATCCCTTCGAGCGCGGCCACGGCGCCGGCGCGCTTGGAGGGGCCGTGCATGCAGCTGGCGTCGAGTTGCACGACCCCGTTCTCATTCGGGAGCCCGCCATAGCCGACCGAATCGTCCGCCGGATCGAGCTCCACGATCTTCACCCCTTCGACCGCCGCATCGAGGGTGTCTCGACCGCGCTGCATCAATTCGACCGCGTTCCGGACACTGATGATGCCGTTGGCCGAGCCGACCGCCGCAAACTTCGATGCCTGGGGCCGGGCAACCCATGGGGCTTCCGGAGGGCTCGCGGCTAGTAGGCCGGGAATGGTGGTGCCTGCGGCGGCCAGCGCGGCGGTGCCGAGGAAGGTGCGTCGATTCACGGAATCGGACACGGGGCGCTCCGGGCGGGGGAAGGTGGCGGCGGATGGAGGAGAGAATCAGGGGCCGATACGCACTCCTGTCAACTTGCCGCGCCCCT
>JABFSM010000016.1 GCA_013140635.1 Gemmatimonadales bacterium | reverse complement strand
GATCACGGCGTTGGGGCGGACCCAGGGCCGGGTGGCGGCGGCGGGCGGGGCGCGCACCGCGGACGGGGACGGCCTGGCCGTCCTGGCCGCATCGCTGGAGACGACGATGGCGGCGGAAGCGGAGGCTCGGCGGGAAGTCGAGGAGGCGCTCACCGCGGCCTAGGCGGCCCGATTACCGCACCCCGACCGTATCGGCCAACTTCCGGAGAATCTCCTCGTAGTACGGCTTCTCGCGGAGGCTCGCCCGGGAACCGGGGAAATACACGATACTCACACTGGCGCCGGCCTGGTTCATGTCGGTCAGGATGATCGAGACGCGCTGGTCGTTCGAGAGCCTGGTGTTATCGATCATCGGGCTGTCGAAGTAGCCAACCTCGAACTCCACCTCACTGCGGCCGGCGGCCGGCACCCCCGGCTGCGCCTCGGTGTACACCTGCAACGACACCTGCAGCTCCTGCAGCGCGGTATCGGCACGAAATACCGTCAGGCGGAACTGGCGCCGGATGCCGCCGAGCGTGAGGTCCACTTCCTCGAGCTGCTCGGAGCGCTCTCCGGTGAGTAGGCTGTCGCCGAACACGATCGTCTGGTCGAAGCGTACCCCGGCCGCCTCGATCACCAGCATCTGCTTCCGGGTGACCTCCCGGGCCAGCTCGCCCAGCCGCCGTTCGTAGAGCCGCTTGGCGGGGCCGGCCGCCGGGGCGAGGGCGATCTCCCGGCGGATATGCTTGAAGAGCGGGGACAGATCGAGCGCCTCGTGAAAGTTCTGCGCCAGCAGCTCCATCTTGAGCAGCTTCGCCTCGAGCGAGGTCGACTGGGCGTCGAAAAAGGACCCGATGATCGACTGAAACATCTCCTTCCGGAGTGTCGCCTCCGATTCTTCCCGCCGGGTCATGAGCTCGGAGTAGAGCCGGAGCTTGGCCTCGTTGCTCTGCTGTTTCTCGATGGTGCGGGAGCCGATGAAGCCGAGACTCGCCACGGCGATGGCGGTGAGCAGGCCGCCCAACGGCGACAGAACGATCTGGAGCTTGTCCCAGAAGTCCTTATGATCTTTGATCTCGCCGGCCATGTCCTAGACCCGCTTCAAGACATACACGCCGTCTTTCGCTTCGAGCAGAAAGCGGTAGCGGGCGGGCTTGTCGAAGACCACGATCTCGATGGACGGGGTATGCTTCTCGTAGCTTGCAGTGAGGGTGCACTTCCCACCGCTCTTCACCGCAATCCGAAAAGAGCCGGACGCATCGGTGGTATCGCTCGCCACCTCGGCGCCGCACTTGAGCTCGAGCTTCACCCCGGCGAGATACTTCTCGCCCATCCGGAGATCGCCGAAGACTTCGCCGGCGGGAACGGGAAGCGCCAGCATCGATAGGACCATGAGGCCATGGAGCATTTTCGCACCTCGGAGAGAATTGCCTCCAGGGAATCTAAAGCCAATGCCCCTTGCCAGGCTCTTGCGGATTCTGGCCCAGCGACGGATCGTCTTGATGGGGCCCCCTCACCCCTGAATCCTCAATCCTGACTCCTCCCATGGCCACCAAAGACCCTCGCATCGATGCCTACATCGCCAAGTCGGCGGAGTTCGCCCGGCCGATTCTGGCGCACCTCCGGGCGGTGGTCCATTCGGCCTGCCCCGAAGTGGAAGAGACGCTCAAGTGGAGCTCCCCGACCTTCATGTACAAAGGGATCCTCTGCGGATTCGCCGCGTTCAAGGAGCACGCCACCTTCGGCTTCTGGAAAGGCGATCTCGTGGTCGATGCGAACGGCAAATCCGCCGAGGCGATGGGGCAGTTCGGCCGGCTTACGTCGCTCAAGGATCTGCCGTCGAAGAGGGTGCTGGCGGGCTACGTGAAGCAGGCAATGCGCCTGAACGACGCGGGGGTCAAGTCTCCGCGCATGGTGAAGCGGCCCAAGGCGCCCTTCAAGACGCCGGCCGACCTGACCGCCGCCCTCAAGAAGAACGCCGCCGCGCGGACGACCTTCGAGCGATTCCCGGCGAGCGCGCAGCGCGACTACGTCGAGTGGATCACCGAGGCCAAGCAGGAGGCCACCCGCGCGCGCCGGCTGGCCACGACGGTCGAGTGGCTGGCCCAAGGCAAGCGGCGCAACTGGAAATACGAAAACTGTTAGGCGGCGCCGCCGGCCGCCGAGCGCGTCAGAGGTAGCTGAGCCAGGGATCGGTGCGGGTCTGCTTCACCTTGGCAAACCACCGGCAGGCGAAGTAGAGGATCACCACGACCACGAGCCAGACCGCATAGAGGAGCGTGAGGCTCCACCGGTAGCCGTCGGGGACCGGCGGCGGCATCATCGGGTGATTGCCGAAGAGCCACGGGTTCACCGCTCCTTCGCGGACGAACGAGACGAGCAGCGCCGCGACGTGGATGAGCGGGATGTGGAGGACATAATAGAAGAACGGCACCCGTCCAAAGACCGCAAGCGCGTCGGCGAACCATCCCCGCGCACCTTCCAGCGCCGGAATCAGCAGGAACATCGGGCCAAGGGTCATCAGCAGAAAGAGCAGTGACGCCGGGTACTTGGCGGTGTTCAGGAACCGGAGCCAGGCCGGCGGCGGAGCGCGCCTTGGAGGAGCGGCTCGGCCCGGCGCTCGGGCGACCGGCGGGGAGGCCTGCGGCGGCGGCGCCTGGCTTCCGGAAGGGGGCGGTTGGGCAGCCAGCCGCCAGGGGCTCGGGTTGCCATAGAGATCGAATCCCCGAAGCACCAAGAACGCGGCCACCGCCCCGGTACCGATCTGGAGACTCAACCGGTGGCGCCGCGCCGGGGCC
>JABFSM010000080.1 GCA_013140635.1 Gemmatimonadales bacterium | reverse complement strand
GATCGCACCGACTCTCGAAGCGCGGGGCGAGGCCCCGAGGCGCGGCCCTTGCCGGTATCGGTGCATCTCGTTGAGCGCCTCGAGGACGCCGCGGCACCGGCGGGGAGCGCCCTGACTGTGGCGGTTAGGCTTCGGGATGGCGCCACCCGATGGGTGGCCGACCGCACCGCGCTGGGCGCGGAGGTGGCAGAGTACCAGGCTCAGTTCGCCGAATTCTGCCGTGCCGCGACCCTGACGCCCGAGCGCGCCCTGGGCGAACTGCCGCTGTGGGGTGAGGCGGAGCGGACCCGCGTGCTGGTCGAGTGGAACGCCACCGAAACGGCGCCGCGTCTCGACGCCTGCGTGCACCGGTTGATCGAAGACCAGGTTGCCCGCACCCCGGACCGGACGGCGGTCGTCGCGCAGGGCCAGGCGCTCACCTATCGGGAGCTCGACGCCAGGGCGAATCGGCTGGCCCGGCGGTTGGCGGCGGCCGGCGTAGGCCCCGACATCCTCGTGGGACTCTGCGTGGAGCGTTCCCTCGATATGGTGGTCGGCCTCTTGGCCATCCACAAAGCGGGCGGCGCGTATCTTCCGCTCGATCCCTCCTACCCGCGCGAGCGGCTGGCCTGGATGCTCGAGGACGCCCGGGTTCCGGTGCTGCTCACTCAGGCGCCGCTGGCCGACGATCTCCCGGCGCATGGGGCGCAGGTGATTCGTCTCGACGCCGACTGGGCGTCGATCGAGCGTGAGTCGGCCGAACCGTTCGACGGTGGAGCGGTACCGTCCAACCTCGCGTATGTGATCTACACCTCCGGTTCCACAGGCAAGCCCAAGGGGGTGATGGTCGAGCATCGCAATGTGGCGAACTTCTTCGTCGGAATGGACCGCCAGTTGGGCGGCGATCCTCCCGGCGTCTGGCTCGCGGTGACCAGCCTCTCGTTCGACATCTCGGTGCTCGAGCTCTGCTGGACCCTCGCCCGCGGCTACGAAGTCATCGTCGCGGGTGAAATGGACCGAATCGCCGCTCCGCCGCCGCGCCCGCCCCACGCCGAGCGGCCGATCGATTTCAGCCTCTTCTATTTCTCGAGCGACGAAACCGAGCATGGAAACGACAAGTACCGGCTGCTGCTCGAAGGGGCCAAGTTCGGCGACCGGCACGGCTTTGCGGCGGTGTGGACTCCGGAACGCCACTTTCACGCCTTCGGCGGCCTCTACCCGAATCCGTCCGTAACCAGCGCCGCGATCGCCGCCATCACCGAACGGATCCAAATTCGGGCCGGGAGCGTGGTGCTGCCGTTGCACCATCCGCTTCGGGTGGCGGAAGAATGGTCGATGGTGGACAACCTGAGCCGCGGCCGGGTCGGTATTTCGTTCGCGGCGGGATGGCAGCCGAATGATTTCGTGCTGCGGCCGGAGAATCTGGCCAAGAACAAACAGGTGATGCTCGAGGGAATCGAGACCGTGCGGCGACTCTGGCGCGGCGAGGCCCTTTCGTTTCCCGGTGCGACCGGGGAGCCGGTCGAGGTACGGATACTGCCGCGACCGGTCCAGCCGGAGCTGCCGTTCTGGCTCACGTCGGCGGGCAGCCCCGATACGTTCGCGGCCGCGGGTCGGATCGGCGCCTACGTGCTGACCCACTTGCTCGGGCAGAGCGTGGACGAGCTGGTCGAGAAACTCGCCATGTACCGCACCGCGTGGCGGGAGTCGGGCCATCCGGGCGAGGGGCATGTGACGCTCATGCTGCATGCCTTTGTCGGCGACGACCCCGAGTCGGTCCGGAACACCGTGCAGCGGCCCCTGATCGAGTATCTCCGCAGCTCGGTGAGTCTCATCAAGCAGTACGCTTGGTCGTTCCCCGCCTTCAAGAAGCGGCCCGGCACCGACACCTCCTCGGGGGTCGATCTCGCGACCTTGACCGACGACGAAATGGACGCGCTGCTGGAACATTCGTTCGGACGCTACTACGAAAGCAGCGGGCTGTTCGGGACCCCGGAGAGTTGCCTCGCGATGGTCGACCGCCTCAAAGAGATTGGGATCGACGAGATCGCCTGCCTCATCGATTTCGGGGTCGCGTCGGAGAGGGTGCTGGAGCACTTAGAGCACCTGAACACGCTCCGCAAGCTCGCGGCGCCCAAGCCCGCCGCCCGAACCGAGACTTCGCTGGCGGCGTTGATGCGCCGCCACCGCGTCACCCACCTGCAGTGCACGCCGTCGATGGCCCGCCTGCTGCTGGCCGATTCGGAGACGCGCGCCGCCCTCGGCCGGCTCCGCCGAATGATGGTGGGCGGCGAGGCGCTTCCGCCCGCCCTGGCGAACGAGCTCACCGAGGTGCTGGGCGGACCGCTCATGAACATGTACGGCCCGACCGAAACGACCATCTGGTCCTCGGTCCACACGGTCGGCGTCGTGAACGGCGTCGTACCGTTAGGCCCTCCATTGGCCAACCAGGAGCTCTACCTGCTCGATTCGCGGCTCCGCCCCGTGCCGATCGGCGTGCCCGGCGAGATCGTGATCGGCGGCGCCGGGGTGGTGCGCGGGTATCTCCGGCGGCCCGACCTGACCGCCGAGCGTTTCCTCCCCCACCCGATCCGGGGCGCGGCCGGCGGCACCGCCTATCGCACCGGAGACCTGGCGCGCTTTCGGCGGGATGGCACGCTCGAATTCCTCGGCCGCCTCGACCATCAGGTCAAGATTCGAGGATACCGGATCGAGCTCGGCGAAATCGAATCGGTGCTGTTGGAGTGTCCCGGAGTGCGCGAAGCGGTCGTGGTGGCCCGCCAAGACGCGCCCCGGAT
>JABFSM010000070.1 GCA_013140635.1 Gemmatimonadales bacterium | reverse complement strand
TCCGGCGACCGCCGGCCTCAGCCACAAGGTGATCCGCTCTCTGGTCGACCGCCACCTGGATGGGATGATCGGGCTGGCGCAGGAAATCCTCCCCAAGGAGCTGCTCAACCGCTTTGCGCTCCCGACGCTTCCCGAAGCGTTGCGCGTGGTTCATCGCCCCGCCACGGTGCCGGAGGCGGAGCGGGGCCGGCGGCGGCTGGCGCTCGACGAGTTGCTCGATCTGCAGCTCATGCTCGGGCGGGCGCGGCACCTGGCCAAGCGGGGCCGCGCGGGAGTGAGCTTTACGGTCAAGAAGACCCTCACCACAGCGCTCCGCGAGGCGCTCCCATGGAGCCTCACCGCCGACCAGCGCCAGGCGCTGCGCGAAATCACCGCCGACATGACGGCCCCCGACCGGATGCACCGGCTGCTCATGGGAGATGTCGGCACCGGGAAGACCGTCGTGGCGCTCTTCGCGATGCTCCTGGCCGTCGAGAACGAGTACCAGGCGGCCCTCATGGCGCCGACCGAGTTGCTGGCGGAGCAGCATCAGGCCACCCTCACCCGGCTTCTCGCGCCGCTCGGCATGATGCCGGAGCTGCTCCTTGGCCGCCTATCGGCCGGAGACAAGGCGGCGGTCTGGGGGCGCCTGCATAGCGGGGAGACCCCGATCGTGATCGGCACCCATGCGCTCATGCAGGACCGGGTCACCTTCCGGCGGCTCGGGTTGGTCGTGATCGACGAGCAGCACCGCTTTGGCGTGGAGCAGCGGGCGGCGCTCATCGGGAAGGGTTCGGCGCCGGACGTCCTGCTCCTTACCGCCACACCGATTCCTCGCTCCCTTGCCCTGACCCGCTATGGCGACCTTGACGTCTCGGTGCTCAGGGAAAAGCCCCCCGGCCGGGGCGAGGTGAAGACCGCGGTGCGGGGCGGGAGCCAGCGGGAGCGGGTGCTGGCGTTCGTGGAGCGGGAATGCTGGGCCGGGCGCCAGGCCTACGTCGTGCTCCCGGTCATCGAGGAGACCGAGAAAGCCGACCTCCGCGCCGCGACGACGATGGCCGAATCGCTGAAGGAGCGGTGGCCCGATCTGGCGGTAGGGCTGGTACACGGCAAGCTCAAACCCGACGAGCGGGACCGAGTCATGGCCGACTTCCGCGCCGGCACGGTGGCGGTCCTGGTCGCGACGACGGTCATCGAGGTCGGAATCGACGTACCGAACGCCACCATCATGTTGATCGAGCATCCGGAGCGCTTCGGTTTGGCCCAGTTGCACCAGCTTCGAGGGCGGGTCGGCCGCGGGGCCGGGGAGAGCCACTGCATTCTGATCGCCGAGCGCTCCGCCGACCGGCTCAAGGCCTTTGCGGCAACCAACGACGGGTTCAAGATCGCCGAGCTCGATCTGGCGGAGCGGAAAGAGGGAAATGTGCTGGGAGAGCAGCAATCGGGAGCGACGGAGGTTCGAATCGCGCGGTTCCCCGACGATACCGATCTTCTCGGCGTGGCGCGTGAGATGGCCCTCGCGGTGCTGAAGGAAGATCCCTCGCTCGACCGGGCATCGAATGCCGCCCTCAAGGCGCGGGCGCTGCTCAGGTATCCGAAGGCGGAGGCGCTCTTCCGTGTCGGCTGAGGCTCGGCCCGGCCTCCGGATGGTCGTGGCGGGAACGATAGGCGTCGCGCTTGCCTACGGATCGGCGTTCCGGTCCGGCGGCGCGCCGGCCTGGGGCGTCTGGGCGATGATCTTCGGCATAGCGCTCCTGGCCGTCGGGATGATGGCGCTCGGCGCCTCACGTCCCGGCAAGCCGCTCGGGGCCCTTCGCTGGTCCTTCCTCTTCACATTCGTCGTGCTCGTCGGCGGTTTTGGGGCCGCCTTCCTCCTCCCCAGGGGTGAAACGGCGGCCTCGCCGCTCTGGGGCGGCATGCCGCTTCGGGCGGCGCTCATTCTCTATGGCATCGGGTTTCTGCCGGCCATCGTCCTTCCGCTGGCCTATGCGCTGACCTTCGACCGCTCGACGCTCGAGCCCGGCAAAGAGTGATCGTCCTCGTTGCGCTGGCCTATGTCGCGGTCATTGCGGTCATTTCCGTCTGGGCCGCTCGGCGGACTCGGACCGCTCAGGACTTCTTCTTGGCCGGGAAGGGAATCGGGCTCTGGGCCCTGGCCATTTCTGCCATGGCGGCCACCCTTTCCGGATTCACCTTCATCGGTGGGCCCGGTCTCGTCTACAGCCTCGGACTCGGCGCGATGTTCATCGTCCTGCCGGCGTCTCTGACCAACAGCATGAGCGCCTGGACCCTGGCCAAACGGATGCGGCTCCTCGGCGAGGCGCGCGGGCTCATTACCGTGCCCGACGCGATCGGCGCGCGATACCGTTCGCGGCTCGCGCAGGGTCTCGCCGGCGTGGCGATCCTCGTCGCCATCGTCGGGTACATGGCCACCAACATGCTCGCGCTTGGCCTGGTGGTCGATGCGGTGTTCGGCACCGGCCTCGGATGGGGGATCTGGCTCGGCGCCGCCGTGATGATCGCCTACTCCGCCGCGGGGGGGATCCTTGCGGGGATCTACACCGACGTCTTCCAAGGGATCGTGATGGCCCTGGCTTCGGCCCTGGTATTCGCCTTTGCGCTGGGGAGCGGCGGCGGCCTGGGGGAAATCTCCCGAACGATCCTGGCGGCCGATCCCGGATTTCTCGAGCCTTGGGGTAAGCTGACGCCGCTCGCCGCCCTCTCCTTCTTCTTCGTCTTCGGATTGGGCGCGCTCGCCCAGCCGCACGTCGTTCACAAGTTCTACATGCTGCGCGATCCGCGGCGGCTCAAGTGGTTCCCGGTGCTGATGACCGCCGCGCTCATGGTTACGCTGCTGCTCTATTTTGGCGTCGGTGTCGCCGTGAAAGCGCTCGTGGTGCGGGGAGGGCTTCCGGCGCTGGCGCGGGCGGACGACGCGACGCCCCAGTTCCTTCTCCACTATACCCCGGCGTTGCTCTCCGGTTTCGTCTTCTCCGGGGTGGCCGCGGCCATCATGAGCACGGTGAATTCGTTCATGAATGTGGGGGCGGCGGTCCTGACGCACGACCTTCCGGTGGCATTCGGGAAGAAACCGGTCCGGCAGCTATTCCTTGGGCGGGTATGGACGGTGGTTATCGCGGCGATGGCCGCGCTGGTGGCGCAATGGTCCGGGACGCTGGTGGCCTTTCTCGGTATCTTCGGCTGGGGTCTCTTCGCGTCGACGCTGGTACCCGCGCTCGCCATCGGGCTCAACTGGCAGGGGGCCACGCGGCAAGGGGCTATCGCCTCGATCGCGACCGGTCTGGTAGCGACGCTCGGCTTCGAATCGGCGGCCTACTTCAAGGTCTTTTCGTTTCCCGCCGGGGTGACGATTTCGGGGCTGTCGCTGGTACTCTCGATGCTCGTGTTCTTTGCGGTCTCCTGGCTTACGCGGCGGCACGCCGAGGCGATCGACGAGGATGTGCGGGCGGTGATGGAGATGTAGCGAGGA
This sequence comes from Gemmatimonadales bacterium, assembly GCA_013140635.1. GTDB lineage: Bacteria > Gemmatimonadota > Gemmatimonadetes > Gemmatimonadales > GWC2-71-9 > JABFSM01. The sequence goes on along the minus strand of JABFSM010000070.1, from coordinate 6,040 downwards.
GGGAAGCGGGAAGAGGGAAGCGGGGAGGGACTCTTCCCGCTTCCCTCCTCGCTCTTCCCTCAGATTACGCCGTCACCAACTGTCGCTCCTGCGCTTCCACCTGCCGACCCTGGAACTCGAAGTGGCCGGCCTGGACGGTCTCGAAGTCGCGGGAGGTCTTGAGCCGGGCGATCCGGCGGCCGAAGATGTCGACCCGGCGAACCGTCACCCCGGGAAAGATGGGAGAGACGTCGTACCAGACCCCGGGGCTGAGTCGCGGATACCGGAGCGAGAATTCGGGTTTGAGACGAGCCTGCATGTCGGGCATGTACCACCTCTGATCGGTGAAGCGTTGATCTCGCGCGGGATGATATAATCGGTATCGGTGCAAGAGACCGCAAGATTCGAAATTGCGGACACTGTATAATTATTGTGCAGTTACAGCGTATCGAATAGTCCATTATTTGCACACCTGAGGACCACGTTGACCCTCCCCAGGCGCAACGCTACACTCCGGCCCTCGTCAGATCCCTTCTAATGGGCGTTTCCACGTCAGGAGCAGGTCCAAGCATGGCCAAGGCGTATATCAATGAACTGCAAGGCCATGTCGGCCGTGACGTGACCATTTCGGGATGGGTGGTCACCACCCGTTCGAGCGGGAAGATCGCGTTCTTGGTCCTCCGGGATGGCACCGGATACCTCCAAGCGGTCTTTGCCAAGAAGGAAGTTCCCGAGGAGGTCTGGAACGCCTTCGGAACCCTCACCCAGGAAACAACGGTGGCGGTGACCGGGACGGTGCGAGAGGAGCCCCGGTCGCCGGGAGGGTACGAGTTGACCGCCACCGGCCTCGAGGTCCTCGCGCCGGGTGGTGAGTTCCCGATCACTCCGAAGGAGCATGGCACCCAGTTCCTCTTCGAGCATCGGCACCTCTGGCTCAGAAGCCGGCGCCAGGTGGCCATCGCCAAGGTGCGCCACGCGATCATTCAGGGGATCCACGACTTCTTCGATCAGCGCTCCTTCACGCACGTGGACACCCCGATTTTGACAGGCTCCATTGGCGAGCAGGCCGGCGAGCTCTTCGCCACCGACTATTTCGATCTCGGTAAGGCCTATCTGGCGCAGACCGGCCAGCTCTACGTCGAGGCCGCCGCCGCTGCGCTTGGCAAGGTCTACTGCTTCGGGCCGACCTTCCGCGCCGAGAAGTCGAAGACCCGGCGCCACCTTACGGAGTTTTGGATGGTGGAGCCGGAGGTGGCATTCAACGACTCCGACGCCAACATGCGGCTCCAGGAAGAGTTCTTGAGCTTCATCGTGGCTCGCGCGCTCGAGCGGTGCCGAGAGCCGCTCAAGGAACTGGAACGGGACACCGCCCGCCTGGAAACGATCGTGCCGCCCTTTCCGCGGATCACCTACTCCGACGCGATCGCCAAGCTGCAGGCGGAGGGAAGCGACATCAAGTGGGGGAGCGACCTGGGCGCCGACGATGAAACGGCGCTCTCCAAAGATTCGGAGAAGCCGCTCTTCGTGATGAATTATCCCAAAGAGGTGAAGGCTTTCTACATGAAGGAGAACCCCGCCGACCCGCGCACGGTGCTCAACAACGACTGTCTTGCGCCGGAGGGGTACGGGGAGATCATCGGCGGCTCGCAGCGGGAAGACGATCACGACAAGCTGCTGCAGCGGATCGTGGCGCAGGGGCTCGATCCGTCGGGCTACACTTGGTACCTCGACCTCCGGAAGTACGGCACCTTCGTCCATTCCGGCTTCGGCCTCGGCGTCGAACGCACGGTCGCCTGGATCACCGGCATTCCGCACATTCGCGAGACCATCGCCTTTCCTCGGCAGATTCACCGGCTCTATCCCTGATGCGGGCGTCCGTGCTGGTCTTGGCGGCGCTGCCGCTCCTTGCCGGAGCGCCGCTGGCCGCAAGGCAGCGGCCGGTCGAACTCCGTCCCGGGATGGTGATCACCCGCAGCATCCGAGTGGCGCCGAAGGAGTATCGGCTCCCCGCCAAGGCCTCGATGGATTCGGCCGCAATCGTCATCCGTGGGAACGACATCACCGTCGATTTCGGCGGCGCCACGATGCGCGGCACCGCGCCGGGCGCCGACCCCGATCAGGGGACAGGGGTCGCCATCCGGGTCGAAGGAGGGCGCAATGTCCAGCTCAGGAATCTCCGCCTCCGAGGCTACAAGATCGGGATTCTCGTCCGCGGCACCCGGAACCTCACCCTGGAGCGCATCGACGCGAGCGACAACTGGAAGCCCCGCCTCTATAGCCTGATCGAACACGAAAGCCTGGTCGACTGGCTCTCCTATCATCAGAACGAGAAGGACGAGTGGCAACGGCACGGGGCGGGGTTCTACCTCACCGACGTGCGGGGCGGCACCATCCGGAACAATACGGTGCTGCGGGGAATGAACGGGCTCCTGATCACCCGGAGCGACAGCCTCCGGATCGTCGAGAACAATTTCTCTTTCAACAGCGGCCTTGGCGTCGGCCTCTACCGCTCGAGCTTCAATTCCATTCTCCGGAATCGGCTCGACTATAACGTGCGGGGTTACAGCCACGGGTTCTACCGCCGAGGCCAGGATTCCGCCGCGCTGCTCATGTACGAGCAAAGCTCCAGCAACGTCGTCGCGTACAACTCGGCCACCCACAGCGGAGACGGGCTCTTCGTCTGGGCGGGGCAGAGTACGATGGACACGGGGAAGGGCGGGGTAAACGACAACCTCTTTTTCGGCAACGATTTCAGCTATGCGCCGACCAACGCCATGGAGGCGACCTTCAGCCGGAATCGGTTCATCGCGAACTATGCCAACGGCAGCGACCACGGCCTCTGGGGCGGTTATAGCTACGAGTCCACCATCGCGGCGAATTGCTTCCAGGGAAACCGCATCGGAATCGCCATCGAGCATGGGCAGGACAATCTCATCGGTGTCAATCGCTTCTACGGCGATTCGCTGGCGCTCTATCTCTGGGCCAACCCGATCGAACCGTCGGATTGGGGCTACCCCAAGCACCGAGACACCAAGAGCCGCGACTACCGAATCGAGGGGAATGAGTTCGCCGGGTACAAGGTGCTGCGGCAGATCGTCAACACGACAGGCTTGGTCGAAGCGCGCAACGATTCGGCGGGTGCGGCACCGGGGCCCTGCGTAGTACCGAAACTGCCTCCTGATCTGGCGCGGCTCGCGCCACCTGGCGTCGGCGGTTCGACCGCGATTCCGTCGAGCGATCTTGCCAAACGCCCCCGGTCGGCCATCGTCGTCGACGAGTGGGGCCCCTACGATTGGCGCTCGCCCAAGCTCTGGCCGGTGGACAGCAGCCGAGCGGTGCCGCTCCGCCTGGCGGTGCTCGGTCCGGCGGGGCGGTGGAGAACGGTGACACGCCTGGGCATCGAGGCGCTCTCGAAAACCTCGGGGCGGATGGGAGACACGGTCGTCGTGACGCCGCGCGCCAACGCGCGGGGAGACTGGGAGCTCGAGTTGGAGTGGGCCGGTGCCGCGGGCACGGCGCCGGTCCGCTTCCGCTATGGACGTTATGAACCGCTGGAGGCCTGGACGGCCAAGTTCTACGCCTGGAGCGACAGCACCGACATTCGAAAACTCCCCGGAGGCGTGCGCGACTTGCCGGCCACCCAAATGCTCTTCGAGCGGCCGCTCTCTCGCCTGGACTATCAGTGGTACCGACCCCAGGTGGCGGGTCTTCCCCGAGACCGCTGGGCCCTCGAGGCCGAAACGAGGGTGACCCTGCCGGCGGGGGAGTACACCCTGCGCACCATCAGCGACGACGGGATTCGGGTATGGGTCGACGGTGTGTTGGCGATCGACAACTGGGACCTGCATGGTTCCGAGCTCGACTTCGTGAGGCTATCGGCGGGGACGCACCGAATCCGGGTGGAGTTCTTCCAGGTCGACGGGTGGACGGAGTTACGGGTGGAGGTGCTAAAGGGATCTCGGTAGGGGGAGATCGGGGTTCGCTATTGGCTATTCGCTCAAAAGCCTCTAGCGAATAGCCAATAGCTAATAGCGTGCATTATCCCTTCGTCTCGTCCCACAGTCCATCCAGCGCTTCCAGCCCCGCCGTGTGTACGTCGAGTCCTCGCTCCGCTGCCAAACGCTCCACGCCGCGGAACCGCTCTCCGAACCGCCGGTTGGCGCGGCCGAGCGCCGGCCCCGGATGGATGCCCGCCTTACGGGCTAGGTTCACCACCGAGAAGAGCAAGTCGCCGATTTCATGGTCGAGCCGCGCGGCGTCCCGGTCCGGGCCGGCCAATTCCTCTTCGGTCTCCACCAGTTCCTCGCGCACCTTCGCCGCCGGTCCCGCCGTGTCGGGCCAGTCAAAGCCGATCGCCGCGGCGCGTTCCTGGAGCCGGTAGGCCATGAGGAGCTCGGGGAGCGTTTCCGGAAGTCCGTCGAGGATGCTTCCCGACCGCCGCTCCCGCGCCTTCAATTGCTCCCATCCCTCTTTCGGTCCGAGGTCGAAGAGGTGCGGGTGCCGCCGCTTCATCTTGAGCTCAAGCTCCTCCGCCGCCTGATCGGGGGTATACTCGCCACCCTCTTCGGCGAGAACGAGCTGCCAGGAGAGATGAAGGAGAAGATCGGCCACCTCGTGGCGGATGGCATCGAGGTCTTCGGCCGCAATAGCGCGGTCGAGCTCGTGGACCTCTTCGAGCAGATAAGGACGCAACGTTTCGCGGGTTTGAACCCGATCCCACGAACACCGATTTCGCAGGTCGCGGACCATCGCCATTCCGCGCCCAAGCGCTGAATTGTCTTGCATTTAGCCTCCGTGGCCGGTATTCTATCCGGTGCCGTGACCAAGTCAATTCGGGCCTGGGTCGAGATCGACCTCGCCGCCATCGTTCAGAACGCCCGCCGGTTCCAGCAGGTCGCCGGAGTCCCGCTCCTCCCGATGGTGAAGGCCGATGCATACGGGCTCGGCGCCACCGCCGTGGTCCGCGCACTCGAATCGGTCGACCCATGGGGCTATGGCGTCGCCACATCCGATGAAGGGGCGGCACTGCGGACCGCCGGCATCGACCGGCCGATCGTCGTCTTCACCCCGCTCCAAGCTGCAGACGTCGCGGAACTCCGGACTCACCGCCTCCGTCCGGTGATCGGTGACCTTGCCGCCCTCGAAGCATGGACCGTCGAGAGCGGCGATCCTTTCCACATCGAGATCGACACCGGGATGAGCCGAGCCGGCTTTCGCTGGCACGATGAAGAGAGCATCAGCGCTCTCGCGGAGCGCCTCCCGGGGCTCCCTGGATGGGAAGGGATCTTCACTCACTTCCATTCCGCCGATTCCGACGATCACTCGACCGAAGAGCAGCTCCAACGCTTCGACGAAGTGCTGACTCAGATCGGCGCGCGGCCCAAGTTCGTCCACATGGCGAGCAGTGCCGCAGTGGAGCTTCCCGGAGATCTGGGCGGCGATCTGGCCCGTCCAGGCATCTTCCTCTACGGCGGAAAGGCCGGGAAGCTCGAACCGTTGCCGGTGGCCAAGTTGTGCGGCCGGGTCGTGGCGCTCCGCCGGCTCCGGGCCGGCGACACGGTGAGCTACGGCGCCGAAGCCCTCGTCGAAGTCGACACCACCATCGCGACGATCGGGATCGGATATGCGGACGGCGTTCCCCGCTCGCTGGGCAATCGCGGACTGGTGGAGCTGGGCGGTGTCGTCGTGCCGATCGTTGGGCGCGTCACCATGGACATGATCATGGTCGACGCGGAAGACATCGAGGTTTCCCTCGGCGATGTTGCCACCCTCTTCGGCGGGCTGGTAACCCTCGACGATCAAGCGGCGCTCGCGGGGACCATTTCCTACGAGCTGCTGACGATGCTTTCGCCCCGGGTGGAGCGGAGATATGCGGGGGAAGAGGGAAGAGGGAAGAGGGAAGAGGGAAGAGGGAAAATAAGGCGAATAGCGAGCAGCGAATAGCGAGTAGCGAATAGCGAATAGCGAAGAAAAGGAGCCCCATGAACCCCCACTTTGCCTCTCTCGTCCTTGGTCTCGCGCAACAGGCCGAATCGGCGCTCGCGGGGAACCTTCCGCCCGG
>JABFSM010000180.1 GCA_013140635.1 Gemmatimonadales bacterium | reverse complement strand
GGTTGCCGGTACCACCGCGCAGCTCACCGCCACAACGAAGGATGCGCAGGGAAATACCCTGACCGGCCGCGCCGTCACATGGACCTCGACAGCGGAAGCGGTCGCCACCGTGAGCAATACCGGCCTGGTCACCGCCGTCACGCCGGGAACTTCTCAGATTCGCGCCACCAGCGAAAGCACCGTCGGCCAGACAACAGTCACCGTCACCCCAGTACCGGTGGCGACGGTCACGCTCTCCGCCGCCGAAGCGACATTGGTGGCGACCCAGCAATTTCCCCTCACGGCAACCGCAAAGGACGCCCAGGGCAACACCCTCGCCGGACGCATCGTGACGTGGGGGAGTAACGCCGAGGGAGTCGCTACGGTAAGTCAGACCGGCGTCGTGACCGCCGTGGCCAACGGCACCGCCACCATCACCGCTACCTCGGAAACCAAGACCGCGCAGGCGGTGATCACCGTTGCCACCGGAACCGTGATCGGCGCGGCGGGCGGCGTGGTGACCGGCCCCGGCGGCAACGTCACGATCACCATCCCGGCAGGGGCCCTCTCGTCCGGCACGGCCATAACGGTCGGCGCCGTCGCCCAGCCGCAAGCGCATGCCAGGCTGATCGCCGGCACGGCGTACGATCTCGGCCCCGACGGCACCGCCTTCGCCCAGCCGGTCACCCTCGCTATCAAGTTCGATCCCGCGGTGATCGGGCTTGGCATCCCCCCCAATTTCCGAATCCATCGCTTCACCAGCGGCGCCTGGACCCCGCTGCCGGGAGGGAGCGTCGACATCCCTGCGCGCACCGTGACCGCGCCGACGAGTTCGTTCAGCCGCTACGCGATCCTCGAAATCCCCACCGAGCCGCTCATCTTCTCTTCAATCTCGAGCGGCGCCTTCCATACCTGCGGAGTCGCCACCGGCGGCGCCGCCTACTGTTGGGGGTCCGGAAGCACCGGCCAATTGGGCCACGGCTCGACCGCGAGCAGCCCCGTCCCGACTCTCGTGTCCGGAGGTCTGACATTCAGCCAGGTGTCGGCCGGCGGCAGCCACACCTGCGGGATCACGACGGCGGGCAAGGGGTACTGCTGGGGCCTTGGCACCAGTGGCCGGCTCGGCAACGGGCAGACGACCACCAGTACGGCGCCGGTGCCCGTCTCGAGCGTCCACAACTTCCAGTCGATCTCAGCGGGCTCGTCTCACACCTGCGCCGTGACCACGGCGGGAGCGGGATACTGCTGGGGCCTGGGCGGCGAGGGTCAGTTCGGCGACGGCAGCACCGCCTTACTCGGATCCAGTGCAGTCCCCGTCGCGGTCACGGGCGGCCACACATTCACCCTCGTGGCGGCAGGGGGCGCGCACACCTGCGCCCTGACCACGGCGGGAGCGGCCTACTGCTGGGGCGGCCGGGGCCAAGGCCGCCTCGGAAACGACAATAGCGGCAGCGCGCAGGATTTCTTCAGTCCGGTGCCGGTCGCGGTTTCCGACGGCCACATTTTCACGTCGATTGCCGCCGCGAGCGTGCATAGCTGCGGTGCCAAGGCCGACGGGTCGGCCTGGTGCTGGGGCGACGGCACCTTCGGACGGCTCGGCAACAACGCTCTCGATCATCAGGCCAAGCCGGTGCGGGTCTCCGGCCCCGCTCTCTTCTCGTCGATCGTGGCGGGTGGCTCCCACACCTGCGGTGTGACGACGGCGCAGTTGGCCTTGTGCTGGGGATTCAACAACCAAGGCCAGGGCGGGAACGGCGGCACCGTCAACAGCGCCATCCCCGCCGGGGTCGTCGGGGCGCTGACCTTCACGAAGGTCTCGGCCGGCGGCAACCACACCTGCGCCGTCGCCTCGAACGGGAAAGCGTGGTGCTGGGGCGACGGTGCCTTTGGAACGTTAGGTTACGGTGGGTTCGACGACAGTGCGGTGCCTCTCGCCGTCAGCGGGCCGACGTTGCCGGCGGGAGCGCTCCGGCCCTGACTCACCCCGGCGGCCAGGTCATCCGGCGGCCGCCGAGGAGATGCACGTGCAGGTGGCCGACCGACTGCCCGCCGTCGGCGCCGGTGTTCATCACCAGCCGGTATCCCGATTCGGCGAGGCCAAGCTCCTTCGCCACCTGAACCGCTAGGCGCACCGTCCGCCCCATGATTCGCTCGCCGGCATCGGTATCGGTGCCCGCGGCGTTCGCGACGTGCGTGGCCGGGACGACCAGGACGTGCACCGGCGCCTGCGGGTTCAGGTCGTGGAAGGCCACCGCGTCGGCCGTCCGAGCGATTTCCTTGGCGGGGATCTCGCCCGCGACGATCCGGCAGAAGATGCAGTCACTCATGGGCTCTCCTCGGGCGCTGACTCGCGATCACGGCGGCCGCGGCAAGCGCCGCCGTCTCGAAGCGCAACAGGTCGGGCGCCAGGCGGACTCGGCGGAACCCGGCCGCCAAGAACACCTCCCGTTCGGCGGGAACCAACCCACCTTCGGGGCCGACGACCACGACCAGCGGCGCGTCGGGCGGAAGTTGCGGCGGCGGCTCGCCGGTGGCGTCGGCCAGCCAGCGATAGGCAGGATCGCCCTGCGACGCGGCAAACTTCACGTCGATCGGCGCCACGACCGAGGGCGCCCACGGCGCACCGCTTTGTTTGATAGCCTGACGGGCTCGGCGCTGAAGGGCCGCGACGTGGACGTCGCGAATACCGGCGGCCACGCTCCGGGTCCGCTCCGTCTTGAGCGGCGCCAGATGGGTCACCCCAAGCTCGGCCGCCTTCTCGGCCAGCCAGCCGAAGCGCTCCTTGTCCCCCGCCCCGACGATCAGCGTAAAGAC
>JABFSM010000084.1 GCA_013140635.1 Gemmatimonadales bacterium | reverse complement strand
TGACGGTCGCCGAGTATTTCCGCGACGTCGAGGGCCAGGACGTGCTCCTGTTCATCGACAACATCTTCCGCTTTACGCAGGCGGGCTCGGAGGTCTCGGCGCTCCTCGGCCGGATGCCGAGCGCGGTGGGCTACCAGCCGACGCTGGGCACCGAAATGGGCGATCTGCAGGAGCGGATCACTTCGACCAAGAAGGGCTCCATCACCTCGGTGCAGGCCATCTACGTGCCGGCCGACGATCTCACCGATCCGGCCCCGGCCACCGCGTTCGCCCATCTCGATGCCACCGTGGTGCTCTCCCGCGCCATCTCCGAGCTCGGCATCTATCCCGCGGTCGATCCGCTCGACAGCTCAAGCCGCATTCTCGACCCGCAGTACGTGGGCAAGCGGCACTACGACGTCGCGGTCGGCGTGCAACGGACCCTGCAGCGTTACAAGGCGCTTCAGGACATCATCGCCATTCTCGGGATGGATGAGCTCAGCGAAGAGGACAAGCTCATCGTGGGTCGGGCGCGCCGCATCCAGCGCTTCCTGTCGCAGCCGTTCCACGTGGCGGAGCAGTTCACCGGATTCCCCGGGAAGTACGTCAAGCTCGAGGACACGATCGCGAGCTTCGAGCGGGTGCTCACCGGTGAGTTCGACCACCTCCCCGAGCAGGCCTTCTACATGCAAGGCGCGATCGAGGATGTGATCGCCAAGGCCAAGGAGATGGCGGCGTCGTGATGCGGGTTCTGGTGATCAGCCCGGAGGCCGCCGTCTTCGACGGTGAGGCGGAGAGCGTAGTCGCGCCCGCCTACGACGGCGACGTCGGCATTCTGCCGCGGCACGCTCCCTTCATGACCATCCTCGGCGAAGGGATCCTTTCGGTTCGGCACGGCGGCCAGACCAGCCGTTTCCGTGTGCAGGGGGGCTTTCTTCAGGTCGTCTCCAACACCGTCCGGGTTGTCGCCGAACATGTTCAAGGAGAGACGAATGCTGCGTAAGATCGTGCCTGCGCTGCTGCTGGCTGCGGCGCCCCTTTCGGCACAATCCACCGGTACGCCGGTGTTTCACGGGCCCTACCGCGTCTTCGATCGCTACGAAATGGGCATGAACATGTCGGACGCGGGGAATATCGCGATCGAGGGGTTCTACGGATTCAGCCAGGCCAGCGCCAAGTGGGATTTTGCGCTGCGCGGCGGGGTGCTCGACACCGGGGGCGACGGCAAGACCGCGTTGCTCGTGGGGTTCGACATGCGCTACCGCATGATCACCCAGACGGTGGACTTTCCGCTCGACGGCGCGCTGATCAGCGGCGTGGGCGCGTCGCTGGTCAGCGGCCGTTCACGGCTCAACATCCCGATCGGAATTTCTTTGGGGCGGCGGCTCAACCTCACCAACTCCACGGTGAGCCTCGTGCCGTTCGCGGAGCCGGTGCTCGTGCCGACCTTCGGAAGTGGTGAGAGCGACGTTCTCGTCGCCCTCGGCCTGGGCCTCGACGTCCGGATCAACCGCCGCTTCGAGTTGCGGGGCGCGATCGGGGTCGGAGATATCGAGAACTTCTCGATCGGCTTTTCGATTGCGCGCTGATTCCTCCTCTGGCCTTCGGCCGGGAGATGTGCACATGAAGTATCAAGCGCGCCTCACGGCGCTCATCGTTCTCGGGGCCGCCGCGATCACCGGCGGCCTTGCCGCGCAGGTCCGGGGGCTTCCGGTGCGGAACGCCGGGGTCGGCACCGGGATCGGCGTCGCCGTCGACGTCGGCTTTCCCAATGCCGACGCCGGGAAGGGAATGACCCTCGGTGCCACCGGCGCCATCGGGCTTGGGCCCCTCGGGTTGACCGCCACCGCCGCCCGCTTCGATCCCAAGGGGGAGGGGAAAGCGATCAACTCGCTCGGTGCCACCGCCAATCTCAAGATCTTCGGCGGGCCGCTGATTCCGTTTTCCATTACGGCGCAAGGTGGAATCGCCCGATCGTCCTATGACGTGATGACCCCCGGGGCGATCGACCCGACGGGCTTCACCGAAACCCATCTTCCCGTGGGGATCGGTTTGGCGCTCACGATTCCTAACCCGGTCTTCTCGATCAAACCATGGCTGGCGCCGAGGCTTGACTTTGTTCGGACCCAGTTCGACGGGGCCGATGCCGAGACCGACTCCCGCTTCGCCATCAGCGGCGGCGTCGACCTCGGATTCCTCAACGGCTTTCAGGTGCGGGTGATGTACGACCGAATGAAGCGCGGCGACGTAACGCCCGGCATCCTGAGCCTCGGCCTCGGCCTCAAGGTGGGCACATGAAGTCGGTGGCTCGGACTCTCCCGCTCCTCGCGCTGCTGGCTTCCACCGCCTGCACCCAGTCGTTTGACGCGACGTCGCTCGGCGTTCCCGCGACCATGGCGGCCGGGCCCGGCGAAACGGTGGCGGGGACGCCGTTCACCGTGCGGACCCACAGCGTTCATGGGGCCCTCGGGCTGTTCACCATCTCGCAAGCCAATTTGCGGAAGGCGCTCGCCACCCAGTTGGTTGGTGGGCAGCAGGTAGCCAATCTCAAGATCAGGTCGAAGAGTCGCTGGTTCGATGTGCTGGTTACGGGCATCACGCTCGGGATGATCGTTCCCCGGACGGTCACCTTCGAGGGCGTCGTTATCGGGCGCTGATCCGCCCCGCTTCGACCAGGCGTTCCACCAGGCCGGCGTTCCGGGCAGCTGCCCCGGCGCCGGCCTCGACATATTCACGGGCCCGCCGGCCGGCAGCCCGCGCGTGGCCCGGGTTTCGGAGCAGTGCCAGCCAAAGCGAGGCCAGCGGGCTCACGCCGGCGTACGTTGCCATCGGGTCGAGGTCGAGCCAGTCGGGGAACTCGGGCGAGACGACGGCGCCGGCACGCGCGGCAAGGAGCTCTCCGGCCTCGCGGCTCTGCTGCCACCGGGGGCCGAAGAGCACCGGAACGCTCCAGGCCGCCGGTTCGAGCACCGAGTGTAGCCCCGCCTTGCCAAACCCTCCGCCAACGTACGCGATAGTGGCTCCCCCATAGAGGCTGGCCAGCACCCCCATCCGATCGACCACCAGGAACGGCGCCGGCGCGGTTGCCGCGCTCAGGCGGATCGGTGTCGGGAGGCCCTGCGCGGCGGCTCGGCGGTCGAGGGCATCGAGGTAGGCCGGGGTAGGCTCATGCGGCGCCACGATCAGCCGGATCGCGGGCCTCGCGGTGCGTACCGCCGCGAAGGCCTTGAAGAGCACCTCCTCGTCCTCCTCCCAGGTCGAGCCCGCCACCAGCGTCTCCGCTCCCCGGCCAAAGGAGAGCGCCGCATCGTCGTCGGCCACGGCACTGACCTTGGCCAGGACGCTGTCGAAGCGTGGGTCGCCGGTTACCTCGATCTGTCCCGCCGGGACGCCCAGCCGGGCCAGGCGCTCGGCGTCGGCCGCCGAGATGGCGCCGGCGCGGCTGACGGTGTGGTAGCCGGCGCGGAGGAGGGTCCGGGCCGCCCAGCCCAGCCGGCTCGACCCGGGACCGACGGTGGCCGCGACGATCCCGATCTTGATACCGCGTGCCGCCGCCTGGGTGGCGAGCTCCGGCCAGAGATCGGCCTTGGTGAAGACAATGGCACTGGGCCGAAGAGCGTCCAGCGAACGAGCGACGTCCTCCTGCCGATCCCAAGGGAGGAAGTCGGAGATGTGGGCGGGAATTCGCTTGGCCAAATCCACGGCGGAAGGGCTGAAGTGCGTGAACGCGATTTGCCAGTCGGGGTGTTGTCGCCGGACTTCCAGGAGCACCGCCTCGGCTTGCAGCCCTTCGCCGACAGAGGGGGCGTGCATCCAGAGGAGCGGCCGCGACGGGTCGCGGCACGTCGCCCCCCAAGCGGCAAAGCGGGCCACTACGCCGGTCCTGCCCCGGACCGCCGAGGAGGCCTTTCCATTCCATCGTGCGGCCACCGGCTCGAGCACTCTGGTCAGCGAGAGGGCCCACCGATAGAGTGGTGTAGTCCGTGGCATGGCCAAATGTGCCGGCCAGGGGGGTGCCAGTCAAACGGCTGGAGCTTCGCCGGCTGGGACGCCTTGCGGGGGATGGGTGGACGCGGAGAGTATTCCGACCACCCGGCAACAATCCGTCCCTTCTGCTTTCAGGCATCGACCTCAAATGAGGTGCCGATGTGATGAACGCGCAGCGGGCTTCCCTTCTTTGGTTCGCGGCACTGCTCAGCGTGCCGGTGTCAGCCGCGCAAACGCCCGTCGTATTCGAGCGGTTTGCGATCGATCGGGGCCTCTCCCAGAACTCGGTCCGCACCGTCCTCACGGACAGCACGGGGTTCGTCTGGATCGGGAGCCAGGACGGCCTCAACCGCTACGACGGCAACACCTTCAAGGTATTCCGCCGGCAGGATGCGGATTCGGCGAGCCTGAGTTCGAACTACATCCTCTCGCTTCGGGAAGAGCCCGGTGGCATCCTCTGGGTAGGAACGGGCTTCGGGCTCAATCGCTTCGACACTCGAACGGGCCGCTTTACACGCTACTTCTTTCCGTCACGCGATTCGATACCGGCCAACAATTGGATACGCACCCAGCTTCGCGACCGCTCCGGGCGTTTGTGGGTCGGCACCCAAGAGGGGATCGGTTGGCTCGACGAGTCCGCGGGGCAGTTGCGACGGTATCCCGTTTCCGGTATTCGGCCGCTCACCCCCATCATCGATATCGTCGAGGACAAGGCCGGCCTGTTGTGGATCGGCACCACAGGGGATGGACTGGTCCGCCTGGGCGCCGATCGCCGGTCGGCCACCAGCTTCCGCGCCACGCCGGGTATTGCCGGGTCGCTCCTCCACGACACGATTCGGGCGTTATACGAGGACGCCCAAGGCACCCTCTGGATCGGGTCGAGGGCGGGGCTGATGCGGTTCGACGGCGCGGCGCAGCGCTTCATTCCCGTACCGCTCTCCTCCGATCCGCGCCACCGCGATCCGTCGATCCTCGCCATTGTCCCCGATTCGACCGGCGCGCTGTGGATCGCGACGGACGGCAGCGGGATCTTTCGCCTGGCCCCGGACGCGGGCGACATCCGGCACTTTCTTTCGTCTTCTCTCGATCCGGCCAGCCTGGGCAGCAACGTCGCATACGATATCGCGGTCGAGCGGGGCGGAGCGATCTGGGTCGGGACGATAGGCAGCGGCGCCAACCGGTTGGATCCCGGCATGCTGCGCTTTGGGGTGGTGCGCGAAGCGCCGGCCGGCGCTTCGGGCGGCCTCAAGTCCGCCTTCGTGCAGGCGATGCTCGCCCATCCCGACGGAAGCGTCTGGCTTGGCGTTGCCGACGAGGGCCTCTACCGCTTCGATCGGAAGTCCAAGACCCTGCGCCACCTGACTCCGCGGATCGATACGGGGGCAAAGGGGACGATCCAGGGCGTCCGCGCCTTGGCGCTCGACCGTACCGGTGGAATCTGGATGTCCGCGGGAGCGGTCACCTATCGGTTGGACCCGGCGACGGAACGCCTGACCACGTTGCGGGTCACCGGCGCGCCGCCCTCCTTCCGCGGAGCCACCCCGGCGCTCCTCGTTGACCGGCGGAACGGCCTCTGGATTACGGACGAGCTGATGATCGTTCGGGTCGATTCAACGCATCGCCGGGTGACGCGGGCGGAACCGATTCCGGACGGCAACGTGCTGTTCGAGGATCGCCGGGGCGCCATCTGGGCCGGGACCGATAACGGTCTCTACCGCTTCGACAACGATAGCGCACCGCCACTGTTTTTCGGCTACCACTCCGGGGACTCCACCAGCCTGAGCAACAACGACGTGCGGTCGATCGTCGAGGACAAAGCGGGGACGGTCTGGGTCGGCACCGCGGCGGGACTCAACGCGTTCGACCGGACGACGAACCGCTTTCGCCAAGTCCGGCTGCGGCATGGACTGACCAACGAATTCATCTATGCGATTCTTCCCGACCCGTCCGGCGACCTCTGGCTCAGCACCAATCTGGGAATCGAGCGGCTCTCGGTTGGGACCGGGCGAATTCGGCGGTATGACCAGCGGGACGGCCTGCAGAGCAATGAATTCAATTCGAATGCGGCGGTCGTCGATACCGGCGGGGTCTTCTATTTTGGCGGGATCAGCGGCTTCAACCACTTCGATCCGCGGACCATCATCGACAATCCCATAGTGCCCGGCGTGGTCATCAGCGATTTCAAGCGGTTCAATCGGTCCGAGGAATTGTCGCGATTGCTGGACGCCCGGGGCCGCCTGGTGCTGCCGGCCCGCGACAACCTGATCAGCTTCGAGTTCAGCGCGTTGAGCTACCGGCTCCCGGAAAAAAACCGGTACGCCTATCGGCTCGAGGGGTTCGACCGGGAGTGGATCGAGCTCGGCACGAAGCGGGAAGCGACCTACACCAATCTCGACCCGGGCACCTACACGCTCCGGGTCAAGGCCTCGAACAACGACGGGGTGTGGAACGACCAGGGGCTGGCGCTGCCGATCGTGATCACCCCGCGCTGGTGGCAGACCCTCTGGTTCCGGGTGCTGGCCGTCGTCACCCTGGCCGGCACCCTCGCGGCGGGGGTGGGGCTCCGTTTTCGGGCGATCCGGTCGCGCAACCGGGAGTTGGAGCAGTTGGTCGCGGAGCGGACGAGGGAGATCCGGCGGCAGGAGGTGGCGTTGCGGGAGGTGTCGCGGCGGGCGGGGATGGCGGAGGTGGCCACCGGTGTGTTGCACAACGTCGGCAACGTGTTCAACGGGGTCAACGTGGCGGCGGCCGTCATCGAGGGCTTGGTCAAGCGGTCGAAGATTCCCGATTTCGTCAAGGCCATGGGGCTGTTCCGATCGCACGATCAGGACTTGGGGCGCTTCCTGACCGAGGATGCGCGGGGCAAGCAATTGCCCGGCTACCTCGAAAAGGTGGCTGACCAGCTGTCTCGGGAACGGGAGGGAATTCTCGGCGAGTTGGCAAGCATGAACCAGGGGATCACGCTCGTGACCCAAATTATCAGCGCGCAGCAGTCGCTGGCCGGGGCGGAGGGGGTGGAAGAGGAGATCGACCTCGGCGACCTCGTGGATGATGTCGTAAGGCATCACACGCAGGGGTGGGCCACCGAGGGGATTGCCGTGCAGGTGGAGCGGGAGCCCCTGCCGCCCGTCTTGATCGATCGCCATCAGATCACGCAGGTAGTCCTGAGCCTCCTCACCAATGCACGGGCCGCGGTGCTTCCGCGCCCTGACGGGGAGCGGCGGATCACGGTGCGGGTGACGCAGACCGCGGGAGAGCGCCCGGGTGCGCGAGTTCAGGTGCTCGACACCGGAGTCGGTATTGCGCCCGAACACCTCGTGTCGATTTTCAGCTACGGCGTCAGGACACGCCCGAACGGCAGCGGGTTCGGCCTGCACAGCGCCGCGAACGTAATGAAGGAGATGAACGGGACGCTCAGCGCCGAGAGCCCGGGACTTGGCCATGGCGCCACCTTTGCGCTCGAGATTCCGCTTGCCTCTCCGGCCCGGGGGGGGAGCGCCGCATGAACCTCTCCCACCTCATGCGCCGGTGGCGCCTGGCCGCCTCTTGCATGGTCCTGGCCACCGCCGATCGGCTCTCGGCGCAGGTGTCTTCTCGGTTTGAGCGGATCACCATTGACCAGGGACTGTCCCAGAATACGGTTCGGGCCGTGCTGCAGGATAGCGCGGGGTTCATCTGGATCGGCACGCAGGATGGACTCAATCGGTACGACGGCAACACTTTCAAGGTTTTTCGCCAGCAGGAGGCCGACTCCACGGGCCTGAGTTCGCATTTCGTTCTCTCGCTCCGGGAAGAACCTGGGGGTGTCCTCTGGATCGGCACCAACTACGGGCTCAATCGCCTCCAGACTCGGAGTGGACGTCTCACATCGTACTTCTTCCCGTCGCGCGGCTCCATTCCAAGTAACAACTGGATCCGGAGCCAGCTGCGCGATCGGTCGGGGCGACTCTGGGTTGGCAGTCAGGAAGGTCTCGGTTGGCTCGATGAGGCGGCAGGACAGCTGCGGCCCTACCCCCTTCCCGGCGGCGGCCAGCCCGCCGACGTCATCAGGCTCTTGGAAGACCGCGCCGGAGCGCTCTGGCTGGGCACCACAGCGGGTGGTTTGGTTCGCCTAGCTTCCGACCGTCGGTCGACGACGATCTTTCGCGCCAATCCCGGCGTTGCCGGGTCTCTCCTCGACGATACGATCGCCGCGTTGTACGAGGACACCGCCGGTACGCTCTGGGTCGGATCGAACAAGGGGCTGATGCGGTACGATGGGGCGGCGTCGCGTTTCGTTGCGGTCTCTCTCTCGCCGGACCCGCGGTACCGTGGCCCCGCGATCTCGGACATCCAGGCGGACTCGGCTGGGAGGCTCTGGATTGCGACGGAGGGCGCCGGAGTCTTTCACTTTGATCCGCGGACCGGCACTGCTCGGCACCATTCCCTCAAAGCCGCCGGTCTCAGTGACGATGCGGTGTACGCGCTCGCTCGCGAGCGCGGGGGGACGATCTGGCTGGGGACGCCGAGCGGGGGTGCCTATCGTCTCGACCCCGGTCTGATTCGGTTCGAGGCGGTCCGCGAGGCACCGGCGCGCGAGCCGGGGAGAATGCAGCCCATTCTCGTGATGTCGCTCCTGACGGACAACGACGGCACGATCTTGATCGGCACGATCGCGGGGGACCTCTACCGCTTCGATCGCCGCGCGGGGTCGATACGAACCGTGGCTCTCCGACGCGACGCAGGAGAAACCGGGACGGTCGGGGCCATCCGCACCCTGGCTCGCGACCATGCGGACGGCCTTTGGCTGTCCACGAGTACCGGAATCTACCGATTGAGCCTGACCACGAATCGGCTGATGCGTCTTCGGGCCATTGGCTTGCCCCCCTCGTTCGAGAGGTCCGCCACGACGGTGCGGCCCATGTACGGGCGAGGCGCGTCGGTGCTTGTGGACAGCCGGAGCGCCGTTTGGGCCGCCTCGGATCTCGCGGTCGTTCGCATCGACTCAACGCAACGGGTGACGCGCACGCTTCCCATCACCGACGCGCGGATCTTTCTGGAAGACCGCCAAGGCGACATTTGGGCTGGCACGGAAAAGGGCCTCTACCGGATCGATCCCGACAGTTCGGCGGCGACACTGTACAGGCATCGGTCTGGGGACTCCACCAGCCTGAGTGACAACGACGTGCGGTCGATCGTCGAGGACAAGGAAGGGACGCTCTGGGTCGGCACCGCGGCGGGACTCAACGCCTTCGATCGATCGACGGGCCGTTTTCGACAGATCAGATCGCGACACGGATTGAACAATGAGTTCATTTACTCGATCCTCCCCGATCGGTTCGGCGATCTCTGGCTCAGCACGAACCTGGGGATCGAGCGCCTCTCGGTCGGGACCGGCCGCATTCGGCACTACGACATCCGTGACGGACTGCAGAGCAACGAATTCAATTCCAGCGCCGCGGCGATCGATGGCGACGGATTCTTCTACTTCGGGGGGATGAGCGGTTTCAACTACTTCGACCCCCAGGCGATCCACGACAATCCGGTCCTTCCCCAAGTGGCCATCACCGGGTTCAAGCGGTTCAATCGCCCGGAGGAACTCTCGCGGTTCCTGGACGCCCGGGGCCGCCTGGTGCTGCCGGCCCGCGACAACC
>JABFSM010000105.1 GCA_013140635.1 Gemmatimonadales bacterium | reverse complement strand
ATGTGATTCACGAATTCCTTGACCGTGGCGCGCGGAGCGGCGGGAAGTCTCTGGGTAAGCTCCGCCATCCGGCGCTGGTACTCCGCCCGCTTGTCCGGCGGGAGCGACTGCGGACCGCCGCCACCGCCGGTCCCCGCCCCGCCGCCCGGGCCGGTGGCCGGCGGAAGTCCGAATTCCTGCCGCAGCGTCGTTATGGCCTGGAGCCGTTCCGGCGAGTCGGGGTTCGGGCATTTCACATACGCGTTGAACGCCACCAGCTGCGCCACCCCGCCATTCTTCTTGAGCCCCAGGAGCTGCTCGTCGTCGAGGTTCCGGGAATGGTTGCAGATGGCCCTGACGCCGGAGTGGGAAGCGATGACCGGCGCCTTGGATATTTCCAGCGTCTGCATCATCGACTGCTTCGACGGATGCGAAATGTCCACCATGATCCCGACCCGGTTCATTTCGGCAATGACCTGCTTGCCGAGCGCGCTGAGGCCGTTGTGCGCCCAGACGCCGTCCCGCTCTCCGGTGTTCGAGTCGGAGAGCTGGCTATGGCCGTTGTGAGCGAGCGACATGTAGCGGCCGCCCAGGTCGTAGAACTTCTTGACGTTGGTGATGTCGGTGCCGATCGGATAGCCGTTCTCGATGCCGATGAACGCCACTTTCCTTCCGCCGGCATAGATGCGGCGCGCGTCGGCGGCGGTGAGCGCTAGGCCGATCCGGTTCGGGGCGATCTGCTCGGTGAGCCGGTGAATCGCCTCGAACTTTTCGATCGCCGACGCGTGCGCCTTGGCAAAGCCCTCTGGGGTAGAGTCCTGGGTCTGCCCGACGTAGACGATGAAGAAGGCGGCATCGAGCCCCCCCTCTTCCATCTTCGGGAGATTCACCTGATTGCCGAGCCGCTGGGTGTAGTTCGTGTCGGCTCTGAAATTGGCGGGATTGATGTCGACGTGAGTGTCGAGGGTCATCACCTTGGCGTGAATCGCCCGGGCTTTAGCCACGAGTGCGGGGTCGTCTCCCTGCACCGCCATCGGACCGGCCAGCGCGGCGATGAGCGCAATGGTCACCATGTGATCTCCCTCTCCGCGACGCCGCCGCGGGTGCTGAGGAGCCGGAGCGTCGCCTTTCGGTCTTCCGGCTTCTCTCCGCTCTTGATCCGTAAGGTGATCGTCTGGGTCTGTCCGGCGCCGAGCCAGAATTCCGGCGCCCGGCCGATGCTCCGGGTGGCGCTTCCTCGCGCCGGCTGCGCCACTACGCGGTCGGGCTGAACGATCTTGACCCGCTTGGCCTGTTCCAGCGCGGTCGGCAATTTGCCGCTGTTCCGCACCACCACCTTGATTTCGTGGGTGGCGGAATCCTTGGCGTTCTTGATCTCCTTTGCCTCCGCGGAGACGATCTCGACCTTCGGCAGTGCATAGGCCATCGTCAGGTTGAAGAGCGCCTGATTCTTGGCCCACTTCTCCAGCACCTCAGGCGGCCCGTTCTGCGACCAGAACTTCGGATTGAAGCCGCCGATCTCCACCTCGCCGAGGACGGAGTGGGTGAACTTGGCCCAGGGCATGAAGCACTTCCCGCCGAACGCCTCGTCGCAATACTTGAGGACCTCCCACGAGTCGATCTTCTTGTCGCCGTCGTAGTCCTTCTCCCGCCCCCCGTTCCAGATTTCGTCCCCATACCAGACGGAGCCGAAATAGAAGTAGCCAAAGTCGGGGCCGTGGCCGAAGAGGGGCGCTGGGCGGGAGGAGTCGCCGGTAAAGGCGTTGACCGGCTCGCGGGTGGCGTAGGTGCGGTAGACGTCGCCGGCCCAGGGATAGTTGGTGAAGCTCAGTCCGATCGAATCCATCCGCTGGTAGATCTTGAGATCGGCCTGGTACATGCACTCGGTCTCTTCACAGGTGGACGGCGGCCGCAAGTGCATCGGCACGGCGGTGTCCATCGAGTTTGCCACCGCCACGTTCGGATGGGAGAGGAGGAACAGCACCACCGACTTCGTTTCCGGCTCGGAGAGCGGATAGGCGCCGGCGCCCCCCTGGGTGAACCCGCGCCCGGTCAGGTCTCCCCCGGGCATCGGCCGCCAGTTCATCGGATAGTTGCGGTGCAGATCGAGCCCGCCGACGCCATCCTCGTTGTACACGCCATCGAGATCGTTGTCGACCCCTTCGGACCAGGTCTGGTAGTCGCCCTTGCCGGCGGGAGCGCGGGTGAGGAGGCGCCCGCTCGGATCCTTCGGGTCGAGCATGAACTGCCCCTTCCCCATTTCCACCTTCTTCCGCATCTGGCGGATGAAGCCGTCGCCGTCCAGATCCTCGCCTGGATCCTCGTCCAGGAGGCCGTCGCCGTCGTCATCGTTGGGGCGGACGGTGCTCCGATTGGCCTGGGCCGTCAGGCGGTACATGTCCGACCCGTCGGGGTTGTTGAGCGGGCGGAGGTAGATGGCGTTCTCGTCGATCAGCTTGGTGACCGCGGCATCCTTGCCGTAGTTTTCCAGCAGATACCACATGAGGTAGAGGGTCGATTCGGTTCCCGAGATCTCTCCCGAGTGCCGCCCCCCCTCGAAGAAGGCCGCCGGTTTGTCGGTGTCTCGGCCGGTCTTCTTGTTGGTGAAGGTCATTTGCCAGATCGGCCGCCCGCTGAAGGCCTCCCCCACGCGGTAGAGCGAAGTGATGTCGGGGTATTGATCGGCCCACTTCCGCATCCACATCTCGATTTCGGCCGAGGTGTGATAGTGCTTGAAATCCATCTGCCCCTCGACGAGCGGCTTCGTTTCGGCGTAGTTGGAAAGGGGAAAGGCGCTCGGCCCCTGCCGGTCGCCGGCCACCGAATGCACCCGGCGGGTCGAATC
>JABFSM010000304.1 GCA_013140635.1 Gemmatimonadales bacterium | reverse complement strand
ACTACGGCGCCGAACACCACCGCGGCTACGGTGGCGGCGCCGTAGTCGGGATAGCGTGAGGCGCCGATCGGCAAGACGTCGAGGGCAAAGAGCTCGAGCGCCGCGCCGATCCGGAGGCCCGCGCCGGGGTCGCCCAGCACGATCCCCGCCACCGCCCCCGCTACCAGCGGGCGGTTGAAGAGCCCCTGCAGCACGCTCGCGAGGTCGAGCCCCGCGATCGTGGCCCAGAGGAAGAGCGCCTGCCAGGGAATCTCGGTCACCCGATCTCCTTGAGCGGCACGGCGCGGGAGGTCGGAAGATCCTGCGCCGAAATGTCGAGCCCCGCCCGAGCCAGCGCGTGCAGCATGTCGGCCTCCCGCTCGGAGAGATAGAGGTAGCGGAGCCGCTCGGTGCGCTCCGGCCCGGAATGAATGCCGCCCAGATTGAGACGGGTGAGCACCGCCGGGGCGAGGGTGGCCAAATCGAGCGCCGTGGGGATCGCCCCGACCAGCACCAGCACCCGCTCCTTCCCCCGCTCCCAGCCGGCGAGCTTCGGCGCCGCCTCCCGCGCCGTGGCGAACTCCACCGCCATTTCGGGCGGCGCGGCCATCCGGTAGAGCTCCTGCTCCCACTCGCTGGCCCTAACGTCGTCATCGACCAGAACGATGCGCTGCACGTCGAGCGGGCGGCCCCACCCCACGACGACCTGGCCGTGCACCAGGCGGTCGTCCACCCGGCAGAGCACGATCGGCATCAGCGCGCGACGATCGACTTGGCGCCGCTCTCGACGGCGCGGCGCGCCACCTCCTCGACCGGCTGCTCGCGGTGGAAGAGAAAGTCGAGCAGCATGACGAGATTCACCCCGGTCACCACCCGGACCGTCGGGCGCAGCGCCAGCCGGCGCATGGCCGCGAAGAGACAACTGCCGCTCGGCATGTCGACGAAGACGATCGCGTCGCGCTCGCCGACCGCCTCGACGACCCGCCGCTCCAGCTCCTCGCGGTCGGCGCCGGTGTTGGTGACCGGCGACAGGGCGCCGCGGATGCCGCTGATTTCTTCGGCGGCCGCGACCAGCGCCGCCGCCACCCCGCCGTGCCCGACCACGACCCCCAGGAGCCCGGGGCTCACTCGTAATCCTCTTGGAGATACTCCTTGAGCCCGCGCTGCTCCATCATCCGCTTGATCAGCCGGTCGTTGAACGCGGCCGCCACGTCGACACCCGTCATCCGGAGCAGGTGCGCCATGGCCACGACTTCGGAGATGACCGTAAGGTTCTTGCCGGGATTGAGGCCCACGATCACCTTGGGAATCGTGATGTCGAGGATCGTCGTTTCCTGGTGCACCAGGCCGGTGCGCTCGGCGTCCTTGGCCTTTTCCCAGTCTTCGAGCACCACCACCACCTCGACCCGCTTCTGATGCCGCACCGACCGGACGCCGAAGAGCGCCTTGACGTCGATGAGCCCGATCCCGCGAATCTCCATATGGTGCGCGGCGAGCTCGTGGCCCTGCCCGAGCAGGACGTTGCCCTTCCGCGACACCAGGACCAGGTCGTCGGCCACCAAGCGGTGCCCCCGTTCGACGAGGTCGAGCACGCACTCGCTCTTGCCGATCCCCGACCGGCCGGTAAAGAGCAGGCCGACTCCGTACACATCGGCCAGCGAGCCATGCAGCGTGGTGCGGGGCGCGAACGCCTCTTCGAGGATCGGCTTGATGCGGCGGTAAAACTCACCGGTCTTGAGCGGGGTCCGGAGCACCGGCACGCCGCGGCTCTTGGCGAGCGCGATCAGAACCGGCGGCGCCTCCTGCCCCTTCGTCACGAAGACGCAGGGCAGGTCGTAGCTGAAGAAGGTTTCGAGCGCCCGCGTCCTCGCCTCCTCGCCTAGCGACTGGAGGTAGCTGATCTCCGTTTCGCCGAGGACATGGAGCCGGCCGGGAACGAACCGGTCGGTATACCCCGCCAGGACGAGCCCGGGGCTCGACACGTCATGGTCCGGCACCGCGCGGTCGAGCCCCAGCTCGCCGGTCAGCGCCTCGAGCTGGAGGATGCCGCCGCGCCGAGTGAGGAGGTCGCGAAGCCGCAGACTCACGGGCTTTTCGTGGGGGTGCGCCGCGCCGCAACGCGGGTGGCGCTGACGCGAACAAGTTGGGGCCGGAGCTTTTCCTCGGCCCGGTCGAGCGCCGTCATGTGATCGATCGCCGTGGCTTGGCCGATGAGCACCTTCTTGCCGCGGGCCCGGAGCCGGACTTCAACCATCGCCCCTTCCGGGGCGCTGTCGAAGACCACGGTGGCCTCGAGGGCGTGGGGGGACAGATGCGCGAGGCGCTCGCCGATGGCGGCGGCGCGCTCCCGAAGGGTGTCGGTGATCTCGCAGTGTCGCGCGCTGATGGTCGTGCGCATGCGTACCTCCTTACGAGCGGTAGGAACCTCTCTTCAAGATATAAGCGTCGTGGAAACCGGGTCAGGCCAGGCGGCCGAGCGACCGTCCGACCGCGTCGAGAACCCCGTTGATGAAGGCCGGGGACTGCGGCGCCCCGAACCGGTGGGCAAGCCAGAGCGCTTCGTCGATCACCACCTTAGGCGGCACCCGCCCCTCCAGGAATTCCGCCGTGCCGAGCCGCAGGATGTTCCGGTCCACCACGGCCAGCCGGTCGATGCGCCAATGCTCGGCGGCCTTGGTGACCAGCCCGTCCAGCTCTTCACGCCGCGAGAGCACCAGGGTGACCAGATCTGCGGCTCGGTCGATCACCGCCCGATCGGGCCGAGTCAGGCGCTGAATACCGGCCAGGAGGGAGGCGATCGGGGGGTGGCCGGCGGTCTCCCATGCGTAGAGCAATTGCAGCGCCCGGGCCCGCGCGCGGGTCTCGGGGCGA
>JABFSM010000192.1 GCA_013140635.1 Gemmatimonadales bacterium | reverse complement strand
CTTTCGCCTCGACCGGTGAGAAGATCTTCGATGAGACGAACGCCATCACCGTCGGCGTGAGCTTTCGCCCCGCCCCGGGAACGGTCTTTCGGCTCAACTACCGCCGGGAGTCGGTGCGCGATCTCGTGGGGAATCCTGCGGGAGTGACCGGCGGGGTGCAGGCGGGGTTTGCGACGTATTTCTAAGGCAGGTGGGCCGGCACGACCATGAAGCCGAAGCGGTCTCGAAGGTCCTGATTCGCGGTCGACAACAGGAGTTACCGATGCGCCGACTACTTCCATTGCTCCTTTGCGCCGCCATCACCGCCCGCGCTTCCGCCCAACTTCATCCGGAGGACTCGCTCGCCGTCGTCCAAACGGTCACGCGCTTCCACGCGGCCCTGGAGGTTGGCGACACCACAGTTCTCCGGGGCATGCTGGCTCCTGGTGCCGTCATCCTGAAGCGCGGCGAAGTGACGCCGCTGCGGGGTGATGGGCTTCAAGCCGAAATCCGCTGGGCGCGCGCGGTCAAGCGTGGCCCAGCCCAGATCACGGCCCGCGTCCTTGGGTGGGGCGCCTTCGTATATTCCTCCGCCAGCGTCGAGGCCAAGGCAAACCCGGCCCTAATTCAAGGCACTGAGGTCGAATCGGTGGTTCTCTCGCGGTTGGGACGGACCTGGTTCATTGAATTGATCCACACCTCGTTGGGATCGACGAACTAGGCGTAGCGTTTGCTGATCATGCGGGGAGTGCTCGCCTTTGTCGTCTGGATTCTCTGTATGATGGTCTTGGCGGCTGTGTGTCTCTTTGCGATGGTCGTCCTCGCCGGGCCGCATAGCTCGCTGCTGCCGGGCTGGGCTCAACCGGTGGTGCTGATCCTGGGTTGGCTCGTTCTGGCGGGTGGGGGCGTCTGGCTCGGACGGGTTGTGTGGCGGAGGATTGTTCGGCGCGAGAGGAGTGCTGTGTCGGGTGCCGTCGAATCGTAACGGGAGGAACGTAATGCGCAGGTTGGTAGTCGTTGCATTGCTCGCGACCGGATGTCAGACGACCTCCGCGCCGCCTGCTCCTCCGGCGGCTGCCGCCGAGCCGGTACCGCTTTCCCGCATCATCGACTACGAGCCGGCATGGTCTCCGGAGGGGGATCGCCTTGCCTTCGTCTCGAATCGGCATGGGTCGCTGAAGATCTACACGATGCGAGCGGACGGCACCGGTCTCGCGCAGCTGACTTCCGGGCCGGAAGAGGACGATGCGCCCGCCTGGTCACCCGATGGGTCTCGCATCGCCTTCGTCGCGACGCGGGATGGCAACCCGGAAATCTATGTGATGAGCGACGATGGCTCGAACCAAGTCCGCCTCACACAAGAACCGGGCATCGATATCCACCCCGTCTGGTCTCCGGACGGGACCCGGATCCTCTGGAATTCCTCGCGCAACAGCCGGAACAAGGCGGAGCCGGAAACATTCGAGTTGTTCACGATGCGTCCGGACGGGACCGACATTCGCCAGGTGACGAGGGAAGGAGTGTCGACGTACGCTTCGTGGTCCCCCGATGGCTCCCGCATCCTCCTGCGCCGGCAACCGGCGGACGGCAACTCGGACATCTTCGTCATGGCGGCGGACGGCTCGGGGCTCACGAACCTAACGCGGCACGCTGCCTTTGACGGCTGGCCTTCGTGGTCTCGGGATGGACGGCGGATCGTCTTTGCGCGGGAGAACGGCGACGAGGCGGATATCTACGTGATGAATGCCGACGGTTCGGGCACCAGCCGCCTCGTCACGATGCCGGGGCGGTGTACCAACCCACGATGGTCTCCAACCGCCGATCGGATCGTGTTTAGCCGGAGGGCCGATCGACAGGTCCGGTTGTATGTCGTCGACGTTCCGCCCAAGTGAGGGAGTGCCTCACGGCCTAGCTCGTCGCGTCGTACACCCGCTTGATTTCCACCGGACGCAGAAAAGCCGGACTCGAAATCTTGAGCGTCACAATGAGCTTATGGTGTTCCGAGTCGAGGGTGTAGGACTCCTTCACCATGTCCGATGGGCCAACCTTTCGATCGGCCGAGAGCTTGCCGTCCTTGTACTTGGCAGATGTTTCGAAGGAAGGCTCGCCGCCTGACGGTTCCTCGACCTTTCGCCCGTCGATGAAGTACACCAGCGGGAGCCCTTGCCCGTCTACCACGATGATGATCGTGTCGCTCTGTTCGACTCTGATTTCGGCCGCGGGCCGGATATAGCGGGTGAGGAGGGCCGTCGGTGCGTTCCCCGTTCTGAAGCTGGCCGAAGCTCCGCCATCGTCTCCACCTCGCCGCCGCCGGCCCCCTTGAAACCCGCCTTTGTCCGTTGGGGAAACCGTACTGTTGGCTTCGCGGATCTTTTCGTCGGTCTTATCGCTCTCATTCACATTGAGCTTCCACGATCCGGCGAGCCTAGGCGCCTGAGCGTGAACTGTGGTGGCCGCGGCGATGGCCAAAAGGCCGGCGCCGGCGGCAAGCCGGAGACGTCGCATCGCGTCGCTCCCAAATTGTGGGGTGTGCCTGAATCTACTCCGATTCCGGCGGCGCGCGACGTTGTCCTCCCGGTCCAAGGCCGCGGGGCGCCTTCACCCGCTCCGGAAGGGAGTTCCACTGCTCCGGTGTCAGGACCGACTTGATGGCATCGAGGGCATCCTGCAAATGCTTCTGGGCCTTCTCCAGCCGCGGGCGGATGACGGTGAGCATTCGGGCCCCATCCACGTTGGCCCCTTGTTTGGCCATCTCCGCTTGGAGCTCCCTGGCGAGCACCTGATTCTGCGCGCCGAGCGAATCCTGGATGACCTTGAGTTTGGCCTCCTGACCCTCGCTGATGCGGAGCCCGATCTTGAGGTCGAGGATCTCCTTGACCGGATC
>JABFSM010000295.1 GCA_013140635.1 Gemmatimonadales bacterium | reverse complement strand
CCCCCCGAAACAACGCGCGGCTCACAGGTTAGATGCCTGCCACCCCGAAAGAGACGAAGGCGGCCGAACGAAAGCTCGGCCGCTCCACCCGATCCGAGCTCCGCGACCGCCCCACTCTGCCCACCCGCCAAGAGCCGCTCGATGCGGCCAGCTCGGGCCGGGCCGACTTGATATCCGACCCGCCGTCCAAGCGCGGCAAGAAGGCCCCGTAGAACGCCCGAATCATACCCTCGGAGGGGGGTAGCAGCAACGGAAACGCCGTCGCCATCACGGGTCAGATCGAGCTCCGGAAGTGACTCCAGGAGCGCGTCCCAAGCGGTGCGCTCCGCGGCGGCCAACCGGCCCATTTCGAGGAGGCTCTCCTCGATGCCCGGAAACCGCTCGCGGAGCCGCGGAAGCAGCTCGGTACGGACCTGAGAGCGCTCGTGGCGGGGATCGGAGTTGGCGGGATCTTGCCAGGCATTGACCCCTTGCTCGTGCAGGAACGCAGCCAGCTCTTCACGCCGAAATGGCAGGAGAGGGCGCACGAGACGGCCTCGCCTCGACGGGATCCCGGCCAACCCCGCCGGTCCCGATCCCTTGAGCAGCCGCATGACAATCGTCTCGATCTGATCGTCGCGATGGTGGGCGGTGAAGATCAGGCGGGCACCTGCTCTTTCGGCCTCCTCGACGAGCCACCGATAGCGCGCCTCGCGAGCCTTGGTTTCAGTCGCCGCGCGGCCGAGTTCCAGCCGCTTCCCGGCGAAGGAGAGGCCGAGCCGGTGAGCCGCCTGCTCGACCGATCGAGCCACCCGGGCGCTCTCCGGATGAATGCCATGATCGACATGGGCCACCGAGAGCCGAAGTCTCCGGGCAACGCGGGAATGGTGGAGGAGGAACAACAGGGCCAGCGAGTCGGGTCCTCCCGACAC
The DNA here is from genome assembly GCA_013140635.1 of Gemmatimonadales bacterium. Lineage (GTDB taxonomy): Bacteria > Gemmatimonadota > Gemmatimonadetes > Gemmatimonadales > GWC2-71-9 > JABFSM01. The sequence continues at coordinate 8,988 of JABFSM010000295.1, read as the reverse complement.
CGCGACCAGCGCTGGACCCGACGGCAGATGGAACCCTCGAAGGTGACGATCGAACCGGCGCTGAAGGGTCATCCCGCTTCGAACGGCTCCATGTGCACGAGCACCTCGGCCACATTCGGAATCGCGGCGCGAATGGCGCTCTTGACCTTGCCGCTCAGAATGTGCGCGTGGTGCAACGACAGCGTGGAGTCCGCTTGCACGTGGAGCTCGAGCAAGTAGCGGGTGCCGCTCTTGCGTGCCTTGAGCTTTTCCGTGGCCAGCACCCCTTCGACGGCCAGCGCGGCGGCATCGGCTCGGCGGAGGAGTCCTTCATCGGGCGCCCGGTCCATCAGCTCTTGCACCGCCGGCCGGATGATGGTGATGCCGTTGTAGAGGATCAGGACCGACGCGAAGAGTGCCGCCCAATCGTCGGCCATCTCCCAGCCCGGCCCACCGATCAACGCGATGCTGATCCCGAGAAAGGCCGCGATGGAGGTGATCGCGTCGGCGCGGTGGTGCCACGCGTCGGCATACACCGCTCCACTCCCGGTTTCCTTCGCGCCCTCGCGAACGAGCCGGAAGAGCGCTTCCTTGATGACCACGACCAGCACGAGCACGATCAGTGTGAAGGGCGCCGGCGTGTGGTGGGGAATGAGAATCTCGCGCACCGCCTCGATGGCAATCCCGATCGCGGCGCCGACCAGCATGATCCCAACCGTGGCGGTGGAGACCGCCTCCGCCTTACCATAGCCGAACGGGTAGCGCTGGTCGGCATCGCGCGAGGCGAGCCGAAGGCCGCTCCAGACGATGACGCCGGAAAAGAGATCGGCCAGCGACTCGACGGCATCGGCGATCAGCGCGTAGGAGTGCCCGAGGATCCCCGCGACCAGCTTGACCAGCGCGAGGACCCCGTTGACGGCGAGGCCCAGAAGCGCCAGGCGGATCCCGCGGTGCGAGGTCATCTCACCTGGGCCTGAGCTTGGCCTCGAAGAGTTCGAGTATCCGGCGGTACTCGTCGGTCCAGGAGTCGGGCCGCACGAAGCCGTGATCTTCGAGCGGATAGGCGGCCAATTCCCAATTGGTCTTGCCGAGCTCGATCAGGCGCTGCTGCAGGCGGACGATGTCCTGGAAGTGGACGTTCACGTCCACCATGCCGTGCAGCATGAGGAGCGGGTCCTCGAGCCCTTCCGCGAAGTAGATCGGCGACGACTTCCGGTACGCCACGGAGTCTTCCTGCGGCTCGTTCAGAATCTGGGCGGTGTAGCCGTGATTGTAGTGGGCCCAGTCGGTCACCGACCGGAGGGCGGCCCCGGCGCCGAAATCCTTCGGTGCGGTGAAGAGGGCCATCAGCGTAATGAAGCCGCCGTAGCTCCCGCCGTAGATGCCGATCCGTTCGGGGTCGATGTTGTAGGTCTTCTGGAGCCATTTCGAGCCGTCGACATGATCTTGCAGGTCCCGCCCACCCATCCAGCGGTAGATCGCGGTGCGCCAGTCGCGGCCATAGCCCGCCGAGGCCCGGTAATCGATGTCGAGGACGACGTACCCCTTCGAGGCCAGGAGATGGTTGAACTGGTACTCCCGGAAGTAGGTCGACCAGTAGTTATGCACGTTGTGCAGGTAGCCCGCCCCATGCACGAAGATCACGGCGGCGCCGTTGGGCTGCGCGCCCACATCGGAGGGACGGTAGATCCGCGCCGGGACGTTCACGCCGTCGGAGGCGGGAATGTTGACGATCTCCGGCTTGATCCAGGGCCCTGTGAGCCATTCCGCCGTGGGCGACAGGGTGAGCTGGTTCTTCGGCGCCCCCATTCGCGCTGCCTGAACGAAGAGCTCGCCGGGGCGATTGGCGGTGGAATAGACGTCGGCCATCAACTTCCCATCCGGCGACAGCTCGACGGTGTGCCCGCCGACCTCCGACGTGAGGCGCACCATCGGGCCGTCGGCGACCGGCAAGAGATAGGCATGCCGCTCGAACGGCGACACCTCGCTCGTGTGCAAGGTCCAGCGGGTGCGGTCGACCGACAGTTCCGCCGCGAGCACCTCCCACTTGCCCGCGGTCCGCTGGCGCCGGTTGCCGCCGTTCGGATCGATCGTGTAGAGGTGCGAGTACCCGGTGGCCTCGTTGACGAACCAGAGGCCCTGGTTGCCGGGGAGCCAGCCGACGCAGAAACCGCACGGTCCGCCGACCCACGCCGAGTCGCGGATCACCTCGAGGGAGGTGACCTTGGCCGAATCGGCGTCGACGCGGCTCAGCTGACGGGTGGTGTAGTCGCGGGTGGTGGCCGCGACGAGCGCCGAGGTGCCGGCATCGTTCCAGCCTGCCGTATTGAGATTGCCGTAGACCGACGAGGTATCGCCGGTAATCGGGCGGATCCATTTCACCGCCCCGGTCTTGGCGGTGAGCATGCCGATTCGGAAACGGCCCTGGGCATCACCCACCTTGGTTCGCGCCGGGAGGTCCTCGGTGTATCCGGTCAGCGTGACGTAGTTCGGCACGATGGTCGCGCGAGGGGCCTCGGCGGCCGGGGTGAAGAGGGTGATCAGCACCGCCGTGCCCGAGGGGGAAGGCGAGAGCCCCTGCACCTGCTCGTTGCGGCCGAGGTAGAACGGCTTGAGGAGCGCCGCCTGACGGGCATCGCGCTCCGCCTTGTCGACGCTGTCGCGCCATTTCTGGTCGCGCATGCTCTGCAAGAGGCGGATCTCGTCCTTTTCCACGAAGCCGCGCGACCCCGAGAGCGCCCGAGGATCCTCCGGCGCCGGGCCGGGGCGGATATCGGTGATCTGCTCCACCCCGCCCTGCGCCACATCGAGCGCAAAGATGTTGTTCTCGCGGCGGAAGAAGACTCGCCGCCCGGTCAGATCCCAGAGCGGATTGGACTCGACGACCGACGGCGTATTGGTAAGCGCCCGCACCGTCCCAACGGGAAGGTCGACCAAGTAGAGATCACCGCGCACCGAAACCACTTTCCGCTTCCGGTCGGGCGAGAGCGGCCCATTCGTCAACTGCGGCTCGAGCGAATCGGCCGCCGCATTCGAAAGCGCTTCGGGCGCCGCCCCGGCCGCCGGGCGAATGCGATAGGGCTTGGTATTCTCCCGCCAGTCGGTGCCGGGCGGCAGCCAGCGGAAATAGATCCACTGCGCGTCGGGCGACCACCGGACCTGCGCCGGCTCCCGGCCCACCGTCTCCGGCCCCCGCATGATGCTCGGCACCGTGAGTTCGAACCGCTTCGTTTGGGCCTCCGCCGCGGTCGAGAGGGAAACCAGAGTCAGGCACAACCCGAAGGAGAGAATCGGACGGATCATCGGTGAACCAAGTGAGAGAAGTGAGCGAGCATCTCTACGGACTCAGGGACTCAGGGACTCAGCCGTTCAACGACCCACGCGCCGGCCGCGCCACGCCGGTAGCGCAGGCGGTCGTGCAGCCGGTTGGGGCGGCCCTGCCAGAATTCGTACTCAACGGGGACCAGACGGAATCCCCCCCAATAGGACGGACGAGGAATGCCATCGGCGGCATGCTCCAGGGCGGCGGCCGACCATCGCGCTTCGAGCTCGGTCCGGCTATTCACCACCGTGCTTTGCGTCGAGGCCCACGCGCTCAGCCGGCTTCCCTCGGGGCGAGAGGCAAAGTACCGGTCGGATTCGGTGTCATCGATCGTCTCGACCGATCCGGCAACGCGCACCTGACGTTCCAGTTCCCCCCACCAGAAGACGAGGGCGGCATGGGGGTTTGCCCGCAGCTCCACGCCCTTCTGGCTCCGGCGGTCGGTGAAGAAGACGAACCCGGTGGCGTCCGCCCCTTTGAGGAGAACGATTCGCGCCGACGGCGTCCCCTCCGGCGTCGCCGTGGCGAGGGTCATCGCATTCGGCTCGAGCAGTTCGGCGCGGCGTGCCTCCGCGAGCCAAGTCGTGAATTGCCCGAGCGGGCTTAGGTCGACCGACCGCTCGCTCAGCTCGGCCTTGGCATAGTCGCGCCGCAGGTCGGCCAAATTCATAGCGGGCGCTCGGCCCCGGGCCAAGGTCCGGACGGTCCCTCCGGTACGTCCACGGTCTTGGTCTCCTCCTTGGACACGACGAATCCCCTCGCCAGGTAGTTGCCGACGGCGCCGGGATGATCGAGCGAGCAGGTATGCAACCAGACTCGACCCACGCCGGGGCGGATCGCCCAGGCACGCGACACCGCCTGGGAGAGGAGATAGCCGCCAATCCCCTGTCCGGCAAATCGGCCCATGAGTCCAAAGTACACGATCTCGACGGTATCTCCGCCCTGCAGTTCAAGCTCGAAGTATCCGGCGGGGGTGCCGCTCAGGTATAGAACCCAGGTTTCCAGTTCCGGGCGGTCGAGCCACGCCATCCACTGCGCGTAGGTCCAAGGAAGCCGATCGCGCCAATGCCAGTCGCCTCCGACCGCGGTATAGAGAAACCGATTCAGCTCGGGGGATGGGAGGCTCGCGCGGAGAAGGAGCGCATCCGCCGGCACTTTCGACGACGGGCGCAAATCGGCCGGCGAGAGCATTTCGAGATGGGTGACCCGCACCGTCCTGTTCATCCCGGCAGCATCTGCGCGGGGAGGACGATCCCGCGACATTCGCCAAAGCCGATGCCGGCAAAGCCCTCTCGTTCGCAGCGCCCGCGGAGGATCACCTCGTCCCCATCTTCGAGAAACCGGCGCGATTCGCCGGTGGGAAGGGTGAGCGGCTCGGTACCTCGCGCGGTGAGCTCGAGCAGGCAACCTCGCTCCGATTTTTCGGCGCCGCTCACCGTTCCGCTGGCCAGCAGATCTCCGGGCCGGAGATTGCACCCGTTACCGGCGTGGTGGGTGAGGAGCTGGGCCATGGTCCAGTACATATCCCCGAAACCGGCGGACGTTAGACGCATCGGAGCCAGGCCGCCATCGCGCATCACGGCGGAGCGGAGATAGACCTCGAGGGTAATGCCGTAGCCTCCGCTGACCCGATCCTCCCGACCGTCGAGATATGGCAGCGGCTCCGGATCTCCCTCCGGCCGTGGCGAGCGCGGCACCCGAAACGGCTCCAGCGCATCCTGCGTCACGACCCAAGGTGAGACGGTGGTCCCGAAGTTCTTGGCGAGGAACGGGCCCAGCGGCTGGTACTCCCAGCGCTGGAGATCGCGCGCCGACCAGTCGTTGACCAGGCAGAGGCCGAAGAGATGGTCCCGAGCCTCCGCGATCGGCACCGTCGACCCGAGCAGGTTCCCTTTCCCGACCCAGGCGCCGACCTCGCACTCGTAGTCGAGCGAACGCGAAGGCCCAACGGCCGGCGCCGGCGCGGCATCCTCTTTGGTCTGTCCGATCGGCCGGAGGACGCCGGTGCCGCTGGCAATGACCGACGAGGCCCGGCCATGATACCCGATCGGCACCCACTTGTAGTTGGGCAGGAGCGGATTGTCGGGCCGGAACATCCGCCCGACATTCGTGGCGTGATGGATCGACGCGTAGAAATCGGTGTAGTCCCCCACCGACGCCGGCAGCAAACATTCCGCCTCCACCGCCGGCACCAGGTGGCCCGCCGCGTGGCTCCGCACGGCGCTCCCCTCGCGCAACAGGGCAAACGCGGCTCGGCGCACCGCCCGGGCCCCGGGCCGGCCCAGCGCCATGAGCTCGTTGAGGGTCGCGGCCCGCAGGGCACCCGCCACCTCGGGGCCGATCCCGCCTAACGCGTCGGCCTCCGCCAGGGCGCACAGGTCGAGGATCTCATCGCCGATCGCCACGCCGATCCGGCCGATGTTCCCCGACCCGCGCCGGCAAAAGACGCCCAATGGCAGGTTCTGCAACGGAAAATCGGTGCCGGGGCGGTTGGCGGAGGTAACCCAGGAGCGCGCCGAGGCGTCGTGGGTTTCGTCGAGCGGCCGCGTCATGCCTCACTCCCGAGGAAGAGCTCGTCGAGCGGCTCCCGAAACGAGCAGGACCCGAAGCCATGAAAGAACTGGGTGCGGCAAACGGCAACGGCAGGCTCATCGAACCGACGGCCGCGCCATGCCAAGAAGCCTCCGGCGGCGGACAAGGCGCCCTCCGATCCTTCGAGGAGCGCCGCTGCGACCTCGGCACCGGTGCCCCCGCTCCACGCCACCAGCGAGGCCAGGAGCAGATTGAGATAGCCGTACATCGTGCCGACCGGCGCCGCCGCCTCGTACGTCAGGCGGAAGTTGCCCCGAAGCGGATGGTGAAGCCCGGCCGTCGCCTTGAAGGGGAGGCGCAGCAGCGCGGCCCCGATCAGAAAGTCCGCGATCGGCTCGGGAGGCGAGAACGCCGCCGCGGTGACCCCGCCGGTGCGAATCTTGGCAAAGGCCCCCTGGTCGGCGATCGGCGCCAGCGCCTCCATTCCGGAGGGTCCGAACGGAATCTCCAGATACCGGGCCAGAACCGGTGGAAGGCCGGCGAGCACCCTCGGCGCATCCGCGGCGGAAGCGGCCTTCACCTCCACCGACTCGACCCGCCCGCCATGGGAGGCGCTTCCGGCATTGAACCGCTCGATCGCTTCCAGGCCCCCCGCCGCTTCGGCCCCGAGGAGCGCGCTGACCGGAACCCCGACGGGGTTGCCGGAGCGATGCCGGAGCAAGGCTTCGAGTTCCGAGAGCCGGTCCGCGGGCACCACGAAGCGGCCGAGCGCCCACGCGTCGGGCCCCCGGCGATAGTCGACGAATGCGTCGAGGGCGGCGGGAAGCTCGAGCGATGCGGGAGGAAAGAGCCCGGCAAAATCGATGGCGCCGGCCAGAAGGGTTTGGACGATCGGCACAGGTGAATAATAGCTCTCAGCCGCGAAGCCCCGCGCGGTCGATCCGGAAGGGCGAGAGATCGAAGCGGGGCGGACGGCCCTGCACGAGATCGGCCAGAATCTCGCCTATCGCTGGAGCGAACTTGAAACCATGCCCCGAGCAGGGGCTCGCCAGAATAACCCGCGGGTCGGCCGGCGAACGATCGACCAGGAAGTCCTCGTCCGGCGTGTTCGTGTAGAGACAGACGGAGGAGTCGCGCAGCTCTCCGTTGAGCGCCGGCGTACGCGCCTTCATCACTTCCCGAAGCCGCTCGACCTCCTCGGCCATCACGACGCGGTTGACGGTGTCGGGATGGGCCGGCTCGCCCTGGTGGTGAATCGCCACTTTGACGCCATCTCCGAAATCGGGGAACCCATAGAACATGCCGCCCGGCTCCCACTCCCAGATGAAGACCGGCATGCGCCGAGGGGCCGTGGGCGCCGGATCCCCGACCGGAGAAAACCAGTGGAGCGGTTGCCGCGCCACCTGAAGCGCGAGCGAAGCGCGGGCAATGCCCGTCCCCATCCACGCGCCGGCCGCCACGACGACCTGGTCGGCGTGGTAGTCGCCCCGCTCGGTCCGGACCAGGATCGAGGATCCCCCGAGCCACTCGATCGCGCGCTCGCCGAAATGGAGCTCGGCCCCGGCGCCGCGCGCTAGGCGGAGCGCCGCTCCGATGGCCGCCTCCGGAAAGAGCACCCCCGCTCTCGGCTCCAAGAGCCCGACTTCATGGGCTTCGAGCTGGAACACCGGAAAGCGGCGCCGCACCTCGGGCGCCGGGAGTTCTTCGTAGGGAAGCTGGTGCACGATGGCGCTTTGCCGGGCGCCGGATACGAGGGTACCGTCGGGCGGCCCGATCATCAGTCCCCCGGTCGGAACGAGCAGTGTCTCGCCGCTGTCTTGTTCCAACGCGTTCCATCGCTCATAAGCCCGCCGAACCAGCGGCACGTATTGCGGATGCTCGAAGTAGGCCTCGCGAATGATGCGGCTCTTGCCATGGGAGGAGCCGAAGGGGTGCGGCGGATGAAACCGGTCGAAGCCGATCACCCGTTGGCCGCGGCGGGCCAATTCGAGCGCCGCCATGCTCCCCATCGCGCCCAAGCCGATGATGGCGACGTCGAAACCGCCGCTGGGGTTGGTCACGGTTCGCGGGTTATCCTATGTATATGGAAAGCTCGGCTGGAACGTACACGATCGTCGATCTCGAGCACATGGGGCGGCCGGAATCGATCGCCGCCTGTATCCTCGAATCGAGTGACGGGTTCCTCGTGGTCGACCCCGGCCCCGCCTCGACCTTGCCGGCGCTCGAGCGCGCACTCGCCGCGCTCGGGGCCGGCGTGGCCGACCTCCGGGCCGTCCTGCTTACCCACATCCATCTGGACCACGCCGCCGCCTCGGGCACGCTGGCGCGGGAGAATCCCGGCATTACGGTGTACGTGCACGAGCGCGGCGCCGGGCACATGGCCGATCCCGCCAAACTGCTGCAGAGCGCCACCCGTCTCTACGGCCACCGGATGCACGAACTCTGGGGGACGATGGAGCCGGTGCCGGCCGACCAGCTGCGGGCGCTCGCCGGAGGTGAGCGGTTGACGTTCGGCGAGCGCCGCCTAACCGTCGCTTACACCCCCGGCCACGCTTGGCACCACCTGACTTGGTTCGACGAGGCCTCGGGCACCGCGTTCGTGGGCGACACCGCCGGCCTCCGGACCCCCGGCCTTCCGGTGGTGCTGCCGGTAACCCCGCCCCCCGACTTCGACCTCGAGGCCTGGCTCGCGAGCATCGACCGGATCCTTCTGCTCAAACCCACGCAGCTCGTCCTCACTCACTTCGGACCCTCGCCGGACCCCGCGGGGCATCTGGCGAGCCTGAGAGAAGGGCTGCTCGACTGGACCGACCTGGCGCGGCTGGCTCTCGCGGAAGAAGGGGACGACGGCGCGAAGCTGGCGCGTTTCGTCGACGGTCTGGTGGAGTGGACCAGGAGCCGGGTCCCCGCCGAGCAGGCGGAACGGTACCTGGACGGGGCCGGCCCGGAATCGTGCTGGCGCGGACTCAAGCGCTACTGGGAGCGGCCGGCCAAGAGCGGCTGACCGCTCCCCGCGGAAGGTGCTACGGCTCCTGATGGGCCCCGATCGGGGCCCCCGGCGGGTTGACGAACCGCGACGGCAGGGCCTGCGGATCCCACGGGCGTTCGAGGAAACGCCTAACGTCTCTGGCGAGCCCCGCCAGATGGGCCGTTCC
>JABFSM010000041.1 GCA_013140635.1 Gemmatimonadales bacterium | reverse complement strand
AGCCGGGGAGGACCTCGAGGGACTCGGGGCGGGTCGCGAGCAGAAAGGGGGGCTGCAGGTCGCTCGGCCCACCCGGAGGCGGTCCCTGACGGGCGCACGCCGCCAGGAGGCAAAAGCCGCCGACGCTTCCGAGGAGAAACCGCTTCACACCGGACAGCCGAGGCGGCGGCGCTTGTCGGCGAGCACCTCTGCCTGATCGCGCCAGGCGGCGAGCTTTTCCCGCTCGCGGGTGACGACGGCCGGGGGGGCCTTCGAGACGAACTGCTCATTGGCGAGCTTCGCTTCCTGGCTCCGAATCGCGCCGTCGAGCCGGTCGAATTCGCTCTGCAGCCGGGCGCATTCACGGGCGACATCCACCAGGTCGCCGAGGGGCACCGACACCGCGGTGCCGTCGGTGAGGACGGCGTTCGCGGTCGCGTTCCCCGACTCCGCCGACGCGCCGGCCTGGGCCAGTTCCGAGACCTTGGCGAGCCGCTGGATCGTGGCCCGCTCCTTGTCCAGCACCACCCGCAGCGCCTCGCCGGCAGGGGCCACCGACGCGCGCACCGATGCGCCCGGCTGCACGCCGTACTCGGCCCGGATCGAGCGGATAGCGCCGACCAACTCTTGCAGCGCCCCGAATTGCTTGAGCGCACCGGCATCGTGGGCGCGGCGATCTTCGCCGGGCCACACGGCGACGGACACCGAGTCTTCTTCGGTCTTACCCGGTAGCCGCCGCCAGAGCGTTTCGGTGACGAATGGCATGACGGGGTGGAGGAGACGGAGCGCCACTTCGAAGGTCTGCATCGCCACCGCGCGGGCCACGTCGCCGCCGGGCTGGTCGCCGTAGAGGCGAGGCTTGATCACCTCCACATACCAGTCGGCGAGGTCGCTCCAGAGGAAGCGATGCACCGCAAGCGCGGCGTCGTTGAGCCGGAAGCGCTCGTAGGCCGCCGTCGCCTCGCGGACCGTCTCGTCGCACCGGGCGATGATCCACCGGTCGGCGAGGGTGAGCTCGTCCTTGCGCACCACGTCGGGGTAGTTGCCGGCAAGGGGCCGGGCGGGGCCGCTCCCATTCGAAAGGAGAAACCGCCCCACGTTCCAGAGTTTGTTGGCGAAGTTTCGGCCCGGCGCGAACGATGTCTCGAGATCGGCGGGGTCGAGAATGAGGTCGGTGCCCACCGACAGCCCGGATACGACCGTGTAGCGGAGCGCATCGGCTCCGTATTTCGCGATCACATCGAGCGGGTCGATTCCGTTGCCCAGCGACTTCGACATCTTGCGGTGCTGGGTATCGCGCACCGTGCCGTGCAGGTAGACCGAGCGGAAAGGGAGCTCGCCCATGAATTCGAGCCCCGCCATGATCATCCGCGCCACCCAGAAAAAGAGGATTTCCGGCGCGGTGACGAGGGTGTCGCCGGGGTAGAAGCGGGCGAGGTCGTCGGTCTTTTCGGGCCAGCCGAGGCTCGAAAAGGGAACCAGCTGAGAGGAGAACCAGGTGTCGAGGACGTCGTCGTCCTGGGCAACCGCTCCGCCGCATTTCGGACATTCGGTGAGGTCGGCGCGGCTCGCCGTGACCGCTTTGCATCCCTCCGCGCCGCAGTACCAGACCGGAATCCGGTGACCCCACCAGAGCTGCCGGGAGATGCACCAGTCGCGCACATTCTCCATCCACTGCGCGTACTCGGCTCCGCGGTGCTCGGGGATGAACCGGATCCGGCCTTCCCGGTATTCGCGGAGCGCCGGGCCGGCCAGCGGCTTCATTTTCACGAACCACTGGTCGGAGAGCCGCGGCTCGACCACCGTCTCGCAGCGGTAGCAATGGCCCACCGCGTGGCGATGGTTCTCTATCTTGTCGAGCAGGCCGAGCGCCTCGAACTCCGCCACCACCCGCTTGCGCGCTTCAAACCGATCGAGGCCGCGGAAGCGTTCCGGTACCGCGTCGCTCATCCGGGCGTCGTCGGTCATCACGTCGATGGCCGGCAACTGGTGCCGCTGGGCAATCTCGAAATCGAGGGGATCGTGCGCCGGGGTGAGTTTGACGGCGCCGCTTCCGAAGGCGGAATCCACCGCCTCATCGCCCACGACCGGAATGTCGCGGCCGACCAACGGCAGGTGTATGGTCTGGCCGATGAGTTTTCGATAGCGCGGGTCTTTGGGGTGCACCGCCACGCCGGTGTCGCCGAGCATCGTCTCCGGACGGGTGGTGGCCACCACGAGGTGTCCGCCGGCCGCGAGCGGGTAGCGAAGGTGCCACAGCTTCCCGTCGGTCTCCTCCTTCTCGGCCTCCTCGTTGGACAGCGCCGTCAGGCACCGTGGGCACCAGTTGATGATGTACTTGCCCCGGTAGACGAGCCCCTTCTCATAGAGGGTGACGAAGACTTCACGCACCGCGGTGGAGAGATCGGCGTCGAGCGTGAAGTAGGCGCGGTGCCAGTCGCAGCTCGAACCGAGGGCGCGGAGTTGCTCCAGGATGGCGGCGCCGGTTTCCTTGACGTAGGCCCAGACCCTCCGCTCGAATTCGTCGCGTCCCAGGTCAAAGCGGGTCTTGCCCTCTTTGGCGAGGAGGCGCTCGACCACGTTCTGGGTCGCGATCCCGGCGTGATCGGTGCCGGGAAGCCAGAGGGTGTCGCGCCCCCGCATGCGCTCGAAACGGACCAGCACGTCCTGGATCGTGTTGTTGAGGCCATGCCCCATGTGAAGCTGTGCCGTCACATTCGGCGGCGGCATCATCACCACGTACGACCGGCCGCGCGGCGTGACGCCGCGGTCGGACGCCGGTTCGAAGAGGCCCCGGCGCTCCCACTGTTTGTAGAGCTCTTCTTCCAGCCCGGTCGGATCGTATTGCGGCGCGAGGGGCGCGTCGGGGGGGGGCGTCATGCCGATCGGGGGGACTCGTCCAGCG
>JABFSM010000137.1 GCA_013140635.1 Gemmatimonadales bacterium | reverse complement strand
CCACCCATCGGGTCGCTCTTCTCGGTGTTCATCTTCCAGCTGCCGCTGAAATCGGCCTTCCCTTGCGCGGCTGCCTGGGTGAGCGCGGTGCTCGCCAGGATGGCGGCCACGGCCAGGATTCGTGCAGACATACTGTCTCCGGGTTGAGGTAGGTTGCGAGGAAATACGCGTTCCGGACTCGGACCGTTGGCGGCTCCTCTTCCCTGTTCGTTTACCTTCCCGTAACCTACCCCTCACTGTCCGCCCGCCTGCCATTTTCCGCTTTGGGGAATTGGGTCAGGGGAAGGGAGTTGGACGGAAACCGAGGCCACACCTCATGCGCGCGACCGAGCTTCCCTCTGCGGCGCCGGCCCCAGCCGGTTCCGGCGGTCTTGGTAGAGCCGTCTACGCCAAGACGGTTCGGCGGATCGTCGACCGGTTCACCTACCCGGCGGAACGTCCGTTCGTCACCCTCTTGCTGTACTACCTCCTCGTCGGCGGGCTTGGGTGGCTGGCGATTCGGTATATCCCCGGTGCCGAGGAGATGATCTCCGGAAGCAGGCTCCTCGAAATTCGCCAGGCACCTGGCCTCACCGACGCCGTAACCGGTCCCGCCTTTGCCTGGAACATCAGCGCGTCGATGGCGCTCTCGATGGTCGGCGCCTTCGTGCTGATGCTGCCGGCGTCGTGGGTCTACATGGCCACCCGTCGCCGGAAGGGCTTCGACCAGCAGGTCGTCCAGACCTTTATCGTCCTGGCCGTGGCGGTGGCCGGCGTCGTGATCATTGCCAGGAATAGCGTGGCGCTGGCGTTTAGTCTCGCCGGGGTCGTCGGCGCCGTGCGCTTTCGGAACACCCTGCCGGAGACTCGCGATACCCTATTCATCTTTCTCGCTATCGGAGTCGGGCTGGCGGCCGGCGTGGAAGCGCTCACCGCGGCGCTCGTCCTCTCCCTCGTCTTCAACTTCATCGTCCTGATCCTCCACCGGGCCGACTACGCGATGTGCGAGCTCGGCACGAATCCCCGGCAACTCCTGGTGGGTGCCAAGCCCGCCGACACCGGCAAGAAGGTGCGGGACTTCAACGCGGTGCTTTTGGTCCGTGCGAAGGACGCCGACAAGGCGCGCCCCGCCGTGGAAGCGATCCTGGAGGGGGAAGTCCGCCGTTACCAGCTCGCGGAGATCGAAACCACCTCGAAAGGGAAGGGTGTGCTCAAGTATTTGATCCGGCTGGGGAGACGGGTGGAACCGGCGACCCTCGAGGACGCCCTTCTGACGCGCGCGGCGCCGAACGTCGTTGGGGCGCGGATCCATTGAAGCGACACTGGCTTTCCGGCGTGCTCGCCGCCGCCGCGCTCTGCCTCCCGATACGGCAGGCCGGTGGGAAGTTGGTCGACTGCCTCGGCGGCGTGCGCAAGACCCGCTGGATCCTCCCGCTCGGCCTGGCGGAGGTATCGGGGCTCGCCTTGACCGACGACGGCCGTCTGCTGGCGCACGACGACGAGCGGGGCCGAGTGGTCGAATTCGATTACAAGACCGGCAACATCGTCAAGAGTTTTCGGTTAGGCCCCGCGTTGCCGCGCGACGACTTCGAGGGGATCGCCGTCGTGGGCTCCCGGGTCTACCTGGTGACCAGCGCCGGCCTGCTCTATGCGTTCGCCGAGGGCAAGGGCGGGGCGGTGGTGCCGTATACCGTCACGACTACTCACGCCGGCGATGGCTGCGAGGTGGAGGGGCTCGCCGCGGATCCGCCGCGCCGGGCGCTGCTTTTTCTGTGCAAGACGCCGCGGGCCCGCGGGAAGACGGGCGGCATCACGCTGCTGCGCTGGTCGCTCGAGCGGAATCAATGGTTCGCGCCAGATCACATAACGGTCCCGATTGACGCCGACGCCGGCCGCCGGCTGGGGTTGCTCTTTCGGGGCTCCGATCTGTCGCGCGACCCGGTCACCGGCCGGTTCCTGGCGGTCGCTTCGATCAACAAGGCGGTCGCGGAGTTCACCCACGATGGACGCCTCGTCGGGATCGGTCCCCTCGGCAAGCACCATCCGCAGCCCGAAGGGGTGGCGGTCGCCAAGGACGGTACCGTCATCGTGACGGATGAGGGGGGCAACGGGGCCGCGCGCGTGTCAGTGTACGCCTGTGGACGGTAAAGTGGTCATCGCGAGGCTCCGAAGGAGCCGCGGCGATCTCATGAGATTGCTTCGGCCGCTCCGCGGCCTCGCAATGACCCCCGGGCTCCGCTGCCTTGCGATGACGGCGGCCACGCTCCTCGTCGCCTGCGGCAGCCATGTCATCCCGCCCGCGGTGCCCCCGATCCCGGAGGGGGAGCGCCTCCTCTCCATCTTTCTCATCGGCGACGCCGGAAGGCCCGCCGCCGACGATCCGGTGCTCGCCGAGCTGCGGCGCCAGGCGAGCGCCGCCCCCCGAGGGAGCGCGATCGTCTTCCTGGGCGACAACCTCTACCCTCGCGGGCTGCCGGCCACCGGCGACCCGGTCCGTCCGGAGATGGAGCGCCGCCTAACTGTCCAGATCGGCGTCGGCCGGGCGAGCGGTCTCATGACCTACTTCGTTCCCGGCAACCACGACTGGGACCGAATGGGGCCGGACGGCTGGAACGCGGTGCGCCGGTCGGAGGCGTTCATTCGGTCGGTGGGCGGCGGGCTCGCCCGGCAGATTCCCGGGGGCGGGTGCCCCGGCCCGGAGGCGGTGGAGATCGGGCCGGTTCGGTTGCTGGCCCTCGACACCGAGTGGTGGCTGCGAAAGCCGCCGCTCCCGAAGCCGGCCGACCCGAGCTCCGGATGCCCCGCCCACAGCGAGAGCGAAGTGGCCGCGGCCCTGCGCGAGATGCTCGCCGCCGCCGTGGGGAAGCGGGTCATCGTCGCGGCGCACCACCCCCTCGCCACCGCGGGCGAACATGGGGGACATTTTTCCATCTGGACCCATCTTTTCCCACTGCGGTCGTCCCGGAAGTGCCTCTGGCTGCCGCTGCCGCTGCTCGGCTCGATCTATCCGATCGCCCGAGCCAACGGCATTACCGCGCAGGATCTTTCCGGCGGCGCCAACGAACGGATGCGCGCCGCGCTGGAGGAGGCGATGGCCGCGAGCCCGCCGCTCCTCTATGCGGCCGGACACGACCACGGCTTGCAGGTCTTTCGCGGGCCGACGGCCAAGTACTCCGTCGTGAGCGGCGCCGGGATCGCCGATCATCAGAGCGCCGTCGGGTGGAACGACAACACCGTCTACGCGTCGTCGAGTCCCGGCTTTATCCGCCTCGACCTGGCCGCCGGCGGGCGAATCCGCCTTGCGGTCGTCACGGTGCGGAAGACCGGAGCTGACGAAGCCCTCGCTATCTGGCTGACTGAGCCGTGAGGATACCTCGATGCTGACCCGATGGACCACCCGTGTCGCGCTCGTCATCCTGATTGCCGGACCCGCGCGCTCGGGGCCGCTTCACGCGCAGGGGGCGGCGCCCCCCGAATCGGTGACGGTGGTGCCCGGCGCGCAATACCGCGCCGGAGGGGTGCACCGCTTCTTCTTCGGCTCCCGTTATCGCGCGCTCTGGACCTCGCCGATTCGGGTGCCGGTGCTCGATCTCAAGACCTTTGCCGGCGGCCTCACGCCGGTGCAACGGGGCGGGGGGATGCAGACGTCGTCGCTCCGGTTCAAGGGAGGCGACGGAAAGGAGTATGCCTTCCGCTCGGTCGCCAAAGATCCTTCCCCGCTGCTGCCGCCCGAGCTCCGCCAGACGGTGGCGGGTGACATCGTCCGAGACCAGGTGAGCGCCTCGCATCCGGTGGCCGCGCTGGTGGCCGCGCCACTCCTCGCGGCGGCCGGCGTCCTGCATGCGACGCCCACACTCGCGCACATGCCGGACGACCCCGCCCTCGGCGAGTATCGGAAGGAGTTCGGCGGCGTGCTCGGGATGATCGAGGAGCGCCCCCGCGAACTCGGCGACGAGAGCCTGACGTTTGCCGGCGCCAGGGAGATCGTCGGCACCGCCGAGCTTTTCCAGGAGCTGGACAAGACCCCCGACATTCGGGTCGACGGCCGCGCCTTTCTGCTCGCTCGGCTGGCCGACCTGTTCATGGGGGACTGGGACCGCCACGCCGATCAGTGGCGCTGGGCCCGCATTGCCCGGAACGGCGCCGAGTCGTGGCAGCCGATTCCTCGCGACCGCGACCAGGCCTTCGTCCGGCTCGACGGCTTTCTGCTGGCGCAAGCGCGGCGCAGCTCGCCGCAACTGGTCAACTTCGGCCCCGCCTACAGCAATATCTTGGGCGCCACCTGGAACGGGCGCAATCTCGACCGGCGCTTTCTGACGGGTCTGGAGCGGCCGGTATGGGATTCGGTGGCGGCGCTGCTCCAAGACCGCCTAACCGACCAGGTGATTGCCGGTGCCGTCCGGCAGATGCCCCGCGAGTACTACGCGCTGGACGGCGCCCGCCTCGAGGCCGCGCTCAAGACTCGGCGCGACGGGCTCCCCGACATGGCCGCGCGCTATTATCGCCATCTGGCGAGCGTCGTCGATATCTACACCAGCGACAAAGCCGATAGCGCCCGGGTGACCCGCCGCACCGACGGCCTTACCGAGATTGCGGTCGTGAACCGGGGAACCGCCTACTACCGCCGGGTCTTCGATCCGAATGAAACGCGCGAAGTGCGGCTCCTCATGCAGGGCGGAGCCGATCATGTCGCCGTGGACGGAGCGGACGAGCGACGGCCGACCGTCCGGGTCCTTGGCGGCGGAGGGGACGATCTCTATGCCATCGCCCGATCCGCCGGGGCCAAGCTCTACGACGATCGGGGGAGCAACACCGCGGCCGGGGCGGGGATCAACCGCCGAGCCTGGCGATGGCGGGCCGACAGCTCCGACGGCGACATTCGCATTCTCCCCCCCCGCGATTGGGGGCGCAAGACGATCCTCCTCGCGAGCGGCTTCCTCGGTCCCGATGTGGAGGCCGTCCTGGGCTACAGCGGGCACACCGAGTGGTACGGGTTCCGCCGTGTGCCCTACGCCACGCGGGTGGACTATGGGCTGGAGATCTCCACCGGCAAGTCGTCGGGAAGGGCACGCATTGGCCTAACGCGACAATTCGAGAATTCCGGCGGGTATCTCGAAGCGACCGGCCTGGCGAGCGGCATCGAAATGCTCCGCTGGTACGGATTCGGCAACGGGACCAAGGACCGGGCTGTCTCGAGAGACGCCGGGTATCACCGGCTCAGCCAGTCCGAGCTCTCCTTCGGGCTCAAAGTCGGCATGCGGTTCGGGAAGCGCCACCTCGTTACCGCCGGTCCGCTGATACGCTGGTCGGATACCGATCTCGGATCGAAGCATAACGCCAACCGCTTCATCGCGGCCGACCGGCCTTACGGCATCGGCCGGTTCGGCCTGATCGGGCTCGGTGCGGAGCTGCTGCTCGAAGGGCGCGACTACCCGAAGTTCGCCACCCGGGGCGCCGCGCTTTCGGTGCGGGCGGAGAGCTTTGCGGGGGCGTGGGATGCCGACGAGGGAGTCGGCCGGGTGGACGCACAGTCCTCGGTGGCGCTGGCGCCTGCCGGGTCGTGGCAGCCGTCGCTCAATCTGATGGCGGGTGGCTCCGTTACTTGGGGGGCGGTGCCCTTCTTCCTCGCCCCCACCCTCGGCGGGATGCGCACCCTTCGCGGCTACCGGCCCGACCGGTTCGCCGGCGAATCGTCGATCTATGGTTCCGCCGAGGTGCGGCTACCGCTTAGCCGGCTCAAACTCGTCGTGCCCGGCCAACAGGGCGTTTACGCGTTCTACGACGTCGGGCGGGTCTATAACGAGACCGTGCCCATCCTCTGCGGACTCGGAGAGGACTCGGATGACTGGCATACGTCGATCGGCGGAGGGGTCTGGTTCTCGTTTCTCGGCCGCAGCAGTGTGATGTACGCCGGCGCGGGGAAGCCGACCAAGGGCCGCGAGGGCGCCCGGTTTTTGCTCGGCTTCGGCTTCCCGCACTGAGGCGAGCTAGACGATCGGGACGAGGCTCCGTTCGATCTGTTCCCGTTCCCCCTCGAGCCAGGCCGGGAGCGCTAGGCTCTCCCCGAGGCGGGAAGGATCTTCGTCGACCGCGAAGCCCGGATCGTCGGTCGCGATTTCCAGCAAGAGGCCGTCCGGATCCTGGAAGTAGATGCTCTTGAAGTAGGTCCGCTCCATCACCGGGCTCACCCCGACGCCCGCCGCCACCAGCGCCTCGCGCCACGCCGCCTGGCTTTCGGCGTCAGGCGCCCGGAAAGCCACATGGTGCGTTTGGCCGACCCCGCCCCGCACCCGATTCCAGTTTTCCGGATAGCCGAAGAGGGTCCAGCCGCTGTGCGGCCCCACCGTCTTGCCGTCGTAGTTGGCCCAGAAGTGGTGCGGCATGTTCAGCGCATCCTGGTTGACGCTCTTCTTGATACGCCGGAGGCCCAGGGCGCTGGAATAGAACCGGTCGGCCCGCTCGGTGTCCGCGGTGATGGCCGAGATATGGTGGATCCCATCGATCGCCATGTCGGCGCCGATGGAGGCGACCGGCTCGGCGTGGGTCATCTCCGCGTAGAGCCGTCCTTCCGGGCTCCGCTGCAGCTGGGCATCGTTAGGTGTCATGACCTGTTGGCCCAGCGCGCCGGCCGGTTCGTCGATGGCGTACCCCGGCCCCTTGGTGGCGAGCTCGAGGATCTGTCCGTCCGGGTCCTGGAAGTAGAGGCTCTTGAAATAGCCTCGGTTGACCGGCCCGGTGGTCGGGACGTGATGGTCGTTGAGCCAGCGCTTCCACTTGAGGAGCGCGGCCTCGTCGGCCACGCCGAGCGCGACATGGTGCACGCCGCCGATGCCGGGCCGGCCGTGGGGAAGTCCCGCCCATTCGAAGAAGGTGAGCAGGGTGCCGGGCGCCCCTCGCTCCTGGCCGAAATAGAGGTGGTATGCCGTGGGATCGTCGAAATTGACGGTGCGCTTTACCAGCCCAAGGCCGAGCAGGTCGCGATAGAACTTGACGGTGCGCTGGGCGTTGCCCGACACCATCGTCACATGATGGAAGCCCTTCGTGATCAGGTCGGTCATCTCTCGTCTCCAATCTTGTGTGCTCCGAGCCACTGCCGCACATCGCCCAACTCCTCGTGGACGATCGTGTGCCCCATGGGGTAGTCCTTCGCGGTAAGGGAGGCCCCGGCGGCAAGGAGGGCGCCGCGGCCCGCCTGGCCGAGAGGGTGGGGAATGTTTCCGTCCTCCGTGCCATGCCCCCAAAAGAACTCGGTGCCGCGCACCGTCTCCAGTGTGGCCCGAACGCTCGCGTGGTCGGCCAGAAAGCCGCTCAGCATGATCACTGCCGACACCCGGCCCGGATGCGTCAGCGCCCAGGCGAGCGCACTCGTCCCTCCCTGCGAGAACCCTCCCAACACCAGCCGCCCCGGCGCCACCGGGAGGCGGCTCGGCAGATGATCCAGGTAGCGGCCAAGCAACTCCTGGCCCCCGACGAAGCTCTCCGGCTCCGGCGTTGTGCCGCCGAGGAAGCGGTACCAGGCGGCGCCGGGGCCGTATCCCCAAGGGGCGGCTGGGAAAGGTGCCTCGGGGAAGGCCAGCATCGCTCCCCGCGGCATCCAGTCGCCGAGCGGGACCATGTCGTTCCGGTCGGCCCCGCGGCCATGGAGGAGGACGATGAGTGGCGCACCCGGTTTCGGATGGTCGGGGAGCTTGAGGATGTCCGCCAGAGGCGGTGAGGGTGGTGCATTCATCATTGTCTCACTACTAAGGTAATTACCTTTCGCTCCCGGTGCAATGTCGGGCGCCCGCGCGCTCGTTATCTTATTGCTATTCCACTCCGAAGGCAGTCATGGAGCAGCGCCGCCCCAATTCGGTAGGCTGGTTCGCCGCGCACCCCGTGGGCAAGATCGCCTTTTACTATATGGGGCTCGCGGCCGGGCTGGCCATCCTGTACGCCATTGCGCCCGACTTGCAGGGGGTCTTTTCCTCCGAGCGATTCTCCGATCTGGTGGCCGGCGCCGCCAGCGGCCTCGGGCAGGAGGGCACCGGCCGCGCCGGTATGAGTCCCGCGGAGATCGCGGGCGAAACGGTGATCACGATGATCACCGCGGTGGTGGTGATGTTGCCGGTGACCTGGGTATTCATCCTCACTCGGTCGCGGAAGGGGTTCAGCCAGTCGACGGCGCAGGCGCTCATCTTCCTGCCGATCATCGTGGCCGGGATCATCATGCTGGTGCGGAATAGCGTCGCGCTCGCCTTCGGCCTGGGCGGCGTGGTTGGGGCGGTCGGCTTCCGGAACCGGCTCAACGATCCCAAGGATGCGATGTACATCTTCCTCGCCATCACCGTTGGGCTCGCCGCCGGCGTGCAGGTGGGGGCGGTGGCGCTGGCCATCTCGCTCTTCTTCAACCTCGTGGTGCTCATCGTCTGGCGCACCGACTTCGGCCGGATGCCGGCGGAGCTCGAGGCCAGCGTCGCCGGGCGGCGGCTGGAACGGATGAAGGCGAGCGGGGCGGGGGTGGGCGAGTTCGTGAGCCTGGTCGACAAGCAGCTTCTTACGTCGATGACTCCGGACCAGCTCCAAGCCCTGGTATCGCGCGCCTCCGAGCGGCGCCGCGAAGCCAAGGAGAGCCTTGGCCTCGACCCGAATACCGGCGAGTTTCCCGCCGCTCGGGCGCCGCGGTTCAACGCCGTGCTGCGCATAACGATGCAGCCCGACGACGCCGAAGAAGTGCGGAAGGCGGCCGAGCACGTGCTGGGCGCCCAAGCCAAACGCTTCATGTTCGACAAGGCGGGCGCCGGCGACGGCGGCCGGGCCATGGCGCAATACAAGGTCAAGTTCCGGAAGAGCAATCCGAGCACCCTCGTGGTGGAGTCGATTCGGCGGAGCGTCTTGCCCACGGTGGTGACGATCGACGTGCGTGATGCCTGATGGCGGCCGAGGCACAGTTCCGCTGCGACGTGGCGGGACCGGAGGCGCTGCGGGCCCTTCGTGACGCCCCCCTCCCCGGGGGGCTCAGGGGCGGCCCGCCGGTCCAGAGTTTCCACCGCGACATCTATCTCGATACCCCCGACCGGTCTCTCTTCCGCCGCGGCGTCTCCTGCCGCGTTCGCATCGGCGCCGACGACCGGCGAACCCTAACTGTCATACTCGGCGGCACCGCCGCCGCCCTCGAGCGCTTCGAGGCGGACGTGCCGGAACTCGACCCCCGCCAGGCGCTGGAGGCCGGGTCGGAGCCGGCCCGGCGGCTGCGCGGCCTGGTCGATCCGGCGCTGCTTCGGCCCAGACTCGAGCTCGAGGTGGAGCGGTGGTCGCGCGCCGGCACCGGCGGATTCCTGGTTCGCCGGCCGCGCTTTGCCTTCTTCTACGACGCTTGCACGGTGCGCCATGGCGGACTAAGTCGGACCTTCGAGGAACTCACGGTGCGCCGAGTGGCCGACGGCGGCCCCAGTCTCCTCAGGGTGGCGGGCTCGCTGGAGCGCTCCCACGGGCTCCGGCCGCTGGTGCTGCCGCGCCACGAGCGGGCGGCACAACTCGTCGAGTCCCTCTCGGCGGAAGCGGCGGCGCGGCGCTTCCAGGCGGAAACCTCCGTCGTCTTGATCGCCATCGACGAGGGCAACGTCGCGTTCCTCCCCCACGAGGAGGGCAAGGCGCTGCCCTTCGCGCGGGGGAGCGGAGAGGAAGCGGCTCGGCATCTCCTCGGGCGGGTCACCGGCAGCCGAGTCGGCGCCCTCTCTCTGGCGGGCTCGCTTCACGCCACCGAAGAGCGCGACGCCCTCGAGGTGTGGGTGGCCAGGCGCATTCGGGGTGACGGAGATACCGCCGCCAATCTCATTTGGCTCCCTCTCGCCGACGCGGCGGCCAAGATCGGTACTCCCGAAATCCGCGCGCCGGAAACGCTGGCGGCCCTCGCGGTCGCGGCGCGTTCGAGCCTCATCGGCGCGCCGGGAAGAGAGCCGGCCGAGCGGTTTGCGCCC
>JABFSM010000299.1 GCA_013140635.1 Gemmatimonadales bacterium | reverse complement strand
GCGCCGGTCCGGATGTCGGTCCAAATCTGGCGCACCTTGTCGGCCCCCAACCGGTCGACGATGTACTTGATCGTCGGCGCCTTTCCATACCCGGAATTGGGCACCAGCCAGCGGTCGAGCCCCGAAAAGAGGCTGTCGCGCCAGCTCAGCGCGGTGGGGTTGGTGAAAATGGCGGGGGCGGCGGGATGGAGCCCGGCAATCCAGGTCGCCGTTGCCTCGCCGAACCAGCGCGTTTCGAAGACCGCCGGGTCCCACGGTTTCCCCTTCGTAAAGCCGGCTTGGGTAAAGTGGAAGAATTCATGGATCACCGTGCCGGGGAAGTTCGCGTCGTCGACCAGATTCGAATTGTACGCGATGTACCCCTTGTCCGGGTCGGTCGGAAATGGAAGCGGCGAGTAGTAGCACCCCTTCCAGGTGGCCGGGATGAGATAGACCTCGATCGGCCAGACGTTCCGGTGATCGTAGCTGTAGCCCATGCTCGCCACTTTGTCATAGGCCTGCTCGGCCAGCGGCATCACCTTGTCGATCTTCCGATTCACTTCGGGAAGTTGCGGCCCACCACCGAATCCCCAGACCTCGAAGTGCCCCTGGGCGGAGATCTTGTGGACGGTATTGATGAGCCCGGTGAGTTCCGCCGCGGCGCGAAGGTCCTTCGGATCGCCGAGGGCGCGCAGCATGCCCGGCACCGCCCACGCCTCCGGCTTCCCGGTTATTGGGACGTTCGCCACCAAGTAGCCGGACGAATCGATGGCGGCAAAGAAGCGGAAGCCCACGACGATCGTATCGCTGTCCTCGAACGCCATGGCCGGCGCGCCCATGGCGATCGCACCGTTGCCGGCCATCGCCTGGGTTCGGCGTATCCTCACCCGCGTCTGCACAGTTAGGCCTGCGGGAAGGCCCTCGATCCGGTACGTCCCGGTGGCCTGATTCGCGCCGTAGTCGGTGGTGGTGAGTGTGTCGCGAACCAGGGACAGGGTCCGGGGCGTGCTCAACGCGCCCGCCGGAATCGTGACCGCCACGTCGGTGTGCTGTACCGTGCCTCCCGCCGGTCCGATCTCGGTTCGAGCCAACAGTGGCCCGCCTTGGGTGACATCGACCGTAATCACGGCGCTCGACGACTTCCCTTCGACCGTGGCGGTGATCGTCGCGACACCCTCGCCGACGGACGTCACGAGCCCGGTCGCCGAAACGGTGGCCACTGCGGTGCTCGACGTGCTCCACGAAATGGCTCGCCCCGCGAGGGCGTTCCCGGAGGCGTCGCGCGGCACGGCGGAGAGCTGCACCGACCCCGGGACGCCTAAGCCGGCCGATGGCGGTGTGACCTCAACTGTTGCGACGGTGACGGTGGGTGGTGGAGGGGTGGGGCTGCTACTGCCGCAGCCGGTGACCGCCAGGACGAACCCGATGAATCGGAATCCGCGACGCATAGTCCCTCGACTCCGGAGTGAGCAAGTCGGGGCGTGACCCGGCGGGGTTGCGCGGGCATGGCGCCCGGAGCGAGATGTCACCCCGAACGCCGAGCAACGTAGACGCCATGCGGTTAAGGGAACGTGAACCGAGAAGGAAGAGGGCTCCGGCCGTCAGCCCCGCCGCGCCTCGAAGAACTCCCGGAGGAGCGCCCCGCATTCTTCATGACAGACCCCGCCGAGCACCTCCGGGCGGTGGTTGAGTTTGGGGTGCCGGAGGAGGTCCGCGACGGACCCCGCCATGCCCGCCTTGTCGTCCCAGGCGCCGAACACGACGCGCCCGACCTTCGCGAGGATGATCGCGCCGGCGCACTGAGCGCACGGTTCGAGGGTGACGTAGAGGGTGGCGTCGAGGAGCCGGTCGCTCTGTGCCGCCACCAGCGCCCGCTCCACCGCCAGCAGCTCGGCGTGCGCGGTGGGGTTCCGGCGAGCGACCGTCTCGTTATGCGCTTCGGCAAGCAGCACGGCGCCCCTCGCCACGACCGCCCCGACCGGCACCTCCCCCCGCGACGCGGCATGACGCGCCAAGGCGAGGGCTGCGCGCATCCCCTCGGTGTCGGCGGCAGAGAGCGGCGGGCTAGGCACTCGCCGCCTGCGGTACCGCCGGCTGCCGCTCGAACCGGAGATGGTCTCCGTCCCGATGCACGACGATCAGATCTCCCGTGTGGTATCCGCCCTCCAGAACGGAGAGGGCCAGCGGGTTCTGCAGCAGCCGCTGAATGACCCGTTTGAGGGGCCGGGCGCCGTAGACCGGGTCGTAGCCGCGGTCGGCAAGCAGCTCCCTTGCCTCCGGCGTGAGCCGGAGCGTGAGCCCCTTCTCCACCAGCAACAGATCGAGCTTCCGGAGCTGGAGGTCGACGATCTTGTCGATATGCTTCCGTGAAAGGGGGTGGAAGACCACGATGTCGTCCACTCGGTTCAGGAACTCGGGCCGGAAATGGTTGCGCAGTTCGCCGCGCACCCGCTCTTCCACCTGCCCCCACCCCTCGTCGGAGGTGGTGGCGCCCGCGTCGACAATCAGGTGGCTCCCGATATTCGATGTCATGATGAGCACGGTGTTCCGGAAGTCCACCACCCGCCCTTGGCTGTCGGTCAGCCGGCCGTCGTCGAGTATCTGGAGCAGCACATTGAAGACATCGGGGTGCGCCTTTTCGATTTCGTCGAAGAGCACGACGCTGTATGGCCGGCGCCGAACCGCTTCGGTAAGCTGCCCCCCCTCGTCATAGCCGATGTACCCGGGGGGCGCGCCGATCATCCGCGACACCGAGTGCTTCTCCATATACTCCGACATATCGAGCCGCACCATGGCGCGCTCGTCGTCGAAGAGGAAGTCGGCCAGCGCCCGCGCCGTTTCGGTCTTGCCGACGCCGGTGGGGCCGAGGAAGATGAACGACCCGGTGGGCCGGTTCGGATCCTGCAAGCCGGCTCGGCTCCGGCGCACCGCATTGGCCACCGCCGCCGCTGCTTCCTCCTGCCCCACCACCCGCTTGGCGAGTTCCGCCTCGAGCCGAGTGAGCCGCTCGCGGTCCGACTCCAGCATCTTCGACACCGGAATGCCGGTCCACTTCGCGACGATCTCGGCGATGTCTTCGGCGTCGACTTCTTCCTTGAGATATTTCGCCTGTTTCTGGATCGTCTGCAGGCGGGCTTCTTCCGCCGAGATGGCCTGTTCGAGCGCCGGAATTCTGCCGTAGCGCAGTTCGGCGGCCTTCTGGAGATCGCCCTTCCGGGTGGCCTGATCGACTTCGTGGCGCAGCGACTCCTGCTCCGCCTTCTTGTCGCGCAGGGTCTGGATGGCGCTCTTTTCCGCCTGCCACTGCGCCTTCATAGCGTTGGAACGCTCCTTCAGCTCGGCGATTTCCTGTTCCACCGCCTTACGGCGCTCGACTCCCGCCTTGTCTTTTTCCTTCAGCAGCGCCTGGCGCTGGATTTCGAGCTGGATGATCCGGCGCTCCACCTCGTCGATCTCCTGCGGCAGGGAGTCGATTTCGATGCGCAGCCGGCTGGCGGCCTCGTCGATCAGGTCGATCGCCTTGTCGGGAAGGAAGCGGTCGCCGATGTAGCGGTCGGAAAGCTGCGCCGCCGCCACGAGGGCACTGTCGGTGATGCGGACGCCATGATGGACCTCGTACTTTTCCTTGAGCCCCCGAAGAATGGCGATGGTGTCTTCCACGCTCGGCGCGCCCACCAGCACCGGCTGGAAGCGCCGCTCGAGCGCGGGGTCCTTCTCGACGTGCTTACGGTATTCGTCGAGGGTCGTGGCGCCCACGACGTGGAGTTCCCCCCGCGCCAGCGCCGGTTTGAGCATGTTGCTGGCGTCGACGGCCCCCTCGGCGGCCCCCGCGCCGACGATGGTGTGCAACTCGTCGATGAAGGTGATGAAACGGCCTTCGGCGGCGGTCAACTCCTTGACCACCGACTTGAGCCGCTCCTCGAACTCTCCCCGATACTTGGCGCCGGCCAGGAGGAGGCCGATATCGAGCACCACGATCTCCTTGTCGCGGAGCGACTCGGGGATGTCGCCGTTGACGATCCGCTGCGCCAGCCCCTCGACGATGGCGGTCTTCCCGACGCCCGGTTCACCGATGAGCACTGGATTGTTCTTGGTCCGGCGGGAGAGGACCTGCATTACGCGGCGGACCTCTTCGTCGCGGCCGATGACCGGATCGAGCTTTCCCTGCCGAGCGAGCGTGGTCAGGTTGCGGGTGAAGCGTTCGAGCGCTTGATATTGTCCTTCCGGATTCTGGTCGGTGACTCGGTGGGAGCCGCGCACCGCCTGGAGCGCCTCGCGCAGTTCCTTGGCGGTGAGCTGATGGGTGCTGAGCAGCGCCTTCGCGGTGGTGCCTTTCTCCTCTACGAGCCCGATGAGCAGATGCTCGACGGAGACATAGGCATCCGCCAACTCCTTGGCCTCCGCCTCCGCGCGGTCGAAGACCTTATGAAGCTCTCGACTATAGGTCTGCGACCCGTCTCCCCCGGCTTGGGTCGGGAGTTTGGCGATCTCTCGCTCGGTGGCCTCACGAAGGGCGGCGACATTGACCCCCGCCTTCTGGAGGAGGGGCTGCACCACCCCTTCATCCTGGGCAAGGAGCGCGGCAAAGAGGTGGGCGTCGTTGACGACAGGATTGCCCCGGTCGGCCGCGAGTGTGGCGGCGTCGCGGAATGCCTCCTGGGCTTTTATGGTAAGGCGCTCTGGCCTGATCATAGGCTTCTCCTTGTGGGCATTGCGAGGGGCGCCGGTCATTGCGAGGGGCCGAAGGCCCCGAAGCAATCTCGCGAGATTGCCTCGGGGGGTCGCCACGGGGCTTCGCCCCTCGCGACGACTGTGTCCCTCGCAATGACTACTCTAAGTGACTGCTCTAGCCCCGCAGTGACGCAGTAAGGGCAACCGCCGTACCCCGAAAATATGCCGAATTGGCAGTCGGCGGGATAGACCGAGCGGGCGTGGGACGAGCCCCGTAACTTGTGGTCCGAGAAGGGCGTAGAACCCCCATGAACCGTCGCAACCTGCTTCGAAGCCTCATTGCCGCCGGCGCGGGCACCTTCTTTAGAAGGACAGCCGCCTCGGCCCAGGCCACTACGCTTCTCACCCGGCGGGTTCCCAAGAGTGGCGAGATCCTCCCCCTCGTCGGACTCGGAAGCTGGATCACCTTCAATGTCGGCCGGGATCCGGTGGGGCGGGACTCCTGCGCCGAGGTCATGCGCGCGTTTTTTGGCGCCGGTGGCCGGCTGATCGATTCGTCACCGATGTATGGCTCTTCCCAAGAGGTGATCGGCTACGGGCTTCGGAAGCTCGGTATGCCGGCTGCCCTTTTCTCTGCCGACAAGGTCTGGATCGGCTCCGGTGCGAGGGGCCCGGCCCAGATTGAGGAATCCCGCCGCCATTGGGGAATCCCCCGCTTCGATCTGCTCCAAGTGCACAACCTCCTGAGCTGGGAGGAGCATCTTAAGACCCTCTTTGCCGCCAAGGCCGCCGGGCGGCTTCGCTACGTCGGGATCACCACCTCCGAAGGAAGGCGGCATGACGAGATCGAAGCGGTGATGCGTGCCCACCCGATCGATTTTGTCCAGGTCACCTACAATGTCCTGGACCGTGAGGTGGAATCGCGGATTCTTCCGCTGGCCCGGGACCGCGGCATCGGCGTCATCGTCAATCGCCCCTTCCAGCAGGGGAGCCTGATTCAACGCGTGTCGCGCCACCGGCTTCCGCCCTGGGCCGCGGAGATCGACTGCGCCAATTGGGCGCAATTCCTCCTCAAGTTCATCGTCTCCCATCCCGCGGTGACCTGCACCATTCCCGCGACGAGCAGTGTTCCACACGTCATCGAGAATCTCGGCGCCTGCCGAGGGCGGCTGCCTGACGACGCCATGCGGCGGCGGATGATCGCTCACGTCGAGTCGCTCTGATGTCGGAGTGGTGGACCTATCGGCTTTCGGATTTCTTGCTCTTCTCGCCCCGTGCTTACTACCGGCTTGTCGAGATCTACAATCGGGAGATCTGGCCGTTGCAGTTGCCGCTATTCGCTATTGGCTGCTCGCTATTCGCTTTGGTACGTCGCCGGGACCTGTTCGCCGCGCGGCTCGTCGCGGCAATGCTGGCCGCCGCGTGGCTTTGGGTGGGTATCGGGTTCGAGTGGCGACAGTTTGCTCAGATCAATTGGTTCGCGACGTATGTAGCGGGTGGATTCGTGCTGCAGGCGGCGCTGTTGATCTGGATCGGCGTGATCAAGGGGCGGTTGAGCTTTGGGCAAGTCGGCCGAGCCCGGACGGCACTTGGAAATGGGCTGATCTTGCTGGGAGTGATCGGCTATCCCATTCTCGACCTGGCGTTCGGGCGCGGTGTGGCGGGTATCGGCACATTCGGGAGCATGCCCGATCCGACGGTTGCGGCGACCCTTGGCGTGCTCTTCCTATCCAGCGGCAAACCCCGGTGGATCCTCCTCCTCATACCCATCCTTTCATCTCTCTTGAGTGGCGCCATGCTCTACGCGATGCAGGCGCCGGATTGGTGGGTGGCTCTGGTGGTGGCGGGAATGGGAGTTGGTGCTGTCTTTCGCAGGTCGACGCCTGCTTCCGAGTCTCACATTCGTTGATAGGTTCCGTGGTCTTGAGACGCGGGCGCACCCCTGCTCGCCCGCTAGCAGCTTACCTCACTATGCCATACATCCTAACGTATTCCACGTCGTCAGTGTCCTTGGAGACGCCGAGAACGTAGTCGCGACCGGCTTCCAGCAGTCGAAGACCGGCGGGAAGAGTAATCGTTGCGATCAGAGCGCCGGACTTGCCGTAGATAGTCCAGTCATGGATGCCTCTACCTGGAACAGGGTACTCCTCGATCCATAGGTTGTCGGACCAATCGATCACGAGTCGGCGATATGCCGGATACACCTTAGGCCATTCAAGTTCTCGAAAATACTGCCTTAGTCCACTGGCGTTCGCTGTACCGCCTTGACCTGCGATGAATTCATCGATGTAGGAGGTCACCTGCGCCGCCGTCACCTCCTTCAGAGCACGGGAATCTCCTAGAGTGCGCAGTCGTGCTCCGCGAAGCGAAAACTCGGTAACCTCGAAGGTGTCCCCAGTTCCGACGTATACGGAGTTCGAACCGACGGCGATCGTCGTTTTCATCCCAAGGTGCCGAGGCCCGGCTGCTGGCGCTCTGAAGTACATCTCGGAACCAGGAAACCTCCCCAGGCTTATCACCGAGTCGTTTCGACCGACCAGCAGAATCTCCACCGGGGGACGAAGCGGTCCCTCTTTTCCGAGAAGACGGGAAAGTTCAGGGGTGCGATTGACAAACGCGATGGTACCGGCGGGATTACACCAGAAGTCATACGGTTTCATGCCGTTCGACAACCACTCTCGAACCCCAGCGGCCCGCACATACTCCCCACTTGGACTGAATACCGACATGCGGAACAGCGCGGGGTCAAAGACAAAGAGCGAATCCCCGGCACAACGCTGGATCTGCTCGATTCGTTGAAACTCCCCGGGCCCCCCTCCTCGCCGTCCGGAAGCCCCAATCACTTTTCCGGCAGACGAAAAGAGCCGCAACTCGAGGCTCTTTCCGTCCCCAACAACTATGACACCGGTGCTCAAGCGCACAGCTCCGACAACAGAGCCGAACAATTCTGGGCCATCTGCGTCGCGCGAGCCGATGGACACGACAGGGCGCTCAGACACCCGCCATGCTTTCGGGACACTCTGTGCTTCGAGCCAAGCAAAGGGCAAAACAAGGAGCGTAACAACAGATCGAAGATGCATTGGTCACCGCGGAGAGAAGGTCACCACGCTTGGGAATTCACTTCGTGCCACACAAGACACTTGCCCGCCTATCCGACGCGAACCGAGGAGCTATGTGTCATTCTTTTTGCACAACGGGTCGCTCGGACGTTGGCCCCGTTTGCGTCGTTATCGACCTTTATGCCCACCTGTTCAACCTCCTCACGCCATTGTGCGCAATCTGCGGATAATGACCACGCCGAGAGCTATCGGAAGGGCGACGTTCGCAAGGAAGAGAACCCCTACAATCATTTCCGGAACACCTTGCAACGCTCTGGACGGAAAATGCCACCAGAGAAGGGCGAGCAGGACTTGTACGACCACAGCGCCGGTCAGCCACTTGTCCCGTAGGCCACCGAAGACAAAGGTGAGGCAATAGATCGGCACGACCAGAAGGGCGCCAAAGCTTGGAACGACGATCGGACCGTACCACAGGAGACCTCCGCCGACAACGTACAATGCGACTACCGCAATCCACACGATTGCAAGGGCTCGTTGCACAACACGCTTCTTCCGATCCATCATCGATTCCGCCCTTTGCACATGCGCCCGCGACTCCCGAGAGACTCCCCTGTTTTCCCGGCCGGCACCGACATTACTCCACTCGGCACCTGAAGTCCTACACCAGCACCCTCCCATCCCCCACCCGCCTGGTAATCCCCTCTCGGTCGGCCCACTCCAATAGCGGCACCACATACTTCCTGCTGAGCCCGAGCCTATCTCTCACCTGCGCCGGCGTAACTGGCTCATTGACAGCGAGTTCCCTGACGGTACCGGCAAAGAGCGCCAAGCTCTCTGTGGAAAAGAAACGATCGCTCTCCACCCCAACCACTCGACCCTCTTTCACCCCAATCCGCAGCAGCGCCAGCGCTCCGCGAATGCCGAGCTTCTCCTCGATCTCCGAAACGGAAGGAGGGGTCAGTCCCGAGCCCGCCACGAGGTCCACCACCCGTGCCACCTCCTCCGGCGTCCCGGCGCTCGCCGGCTTGAATCCGGGAATCGCGGCATGCCCGCGCACCAGACTGAGTTCCCCTCGGCGCACCAAGCCGTCGAGAATCGCCTCGACGATGGGGGCAGGAGCCTTGAGCGCGCGCCGCAGCGTTTCCTGGGAGATCCCCTCCTCGGTCGGGGCATCTCGGTGAAACCGCTCGACGCGCGCCACCGCCTCCGCCCGCAACTCGCTGGTGACTTTCCGGGAGACGAGAATGTCCCCCGCCGACGTGACATCCTTGAGATTGGCCGCCACCTCACGGGCCTCCCAATCGGGAAGCCCGAGGAGCAACGAAAGGTCGGCTGCCGGAAGGCCCTGGGCACGTCGGGCCAGTAGAGCGCTGGTCCGCTCCGCCGGTGACTCGGATGAAAGCTCCCGTGACCAACTCCGCGCGCTGCGCCGCGGCGGAAGCGGATCGAGCACTCGGCCGCCGCCCACCGTGGTCACCGGGGAATAGCTTCGCAGCACGAAGCGGTCGCCCCCGCGCGCCACGACCGCCGACTCGAGCACCAGCCTAGCCGTTGCCGGTCGTTCCGGTTCCGCCTCCGTCATCGGATAGGCCCGCGCCAGCACTTCGGCGGTGCCGAGGTGCACCCGAACCCGCTGCCGGCGCGAGAGGGGCGGCGCGCCGGGAAGAAGCTCGACCTCGACGTCGAGCGCACCGGTAGGCTGCCACCGGACCGGCCCGGTGACGAGGGTGGCGCCCCGCCCTACCGCGCCTCGATCGACCCCAACCAGGCCCACGGCGGCGCGGGTTCCGGAACTTACCGATTCCACCGGCTCTCCATACGCTTCGAGCGACCGAACCCGCGCCGAGATGCTGCCGGGCAGGAGTTGAACCTCGTCACCCACCTTGAGCGTGCCGGACCAGGGGGTTCCGGTGATGACCGTCCCGACCCCCGCCACCGAGAAGGCGCGATCGACCGGCATCCGGAATGCATCGGCGGTGGTGGCGCGCGCATCTTCCCGCGAAAGTTGCTCCAGGCGCTGCAGGAGCTCCGGCACTCCCTGCCGCGTCACTGCCGACACAATTCTGGGCGGCTCGAACTTCACCGGCGACCGCTCGAGCTGCCCGGCAAGGTCTTCGGCAAGGAGGGCGAGCCAGTCGGCGTCGACGAGGTCGGCCTTGGTGATAACAGGGATCCCGGCCGGAATGCGGAGCTGCTCGACGACCGCCAGATGCTCCCAGGTCTGCGGCTTCGGCCCTTCCCCGGCATCGACAACGAGCAGCACCAGATCGA
>JABFSM010000283.1 GCA_013140635.1 Gemmatimonadales bacterium | reverse complement strand
ATTACGGTCGAAGCCGCTGCATTCGGTAGATGGTCGGCTCCGGCTGCCCCGGCGGCGGGGCGAGGAGCGCGGTCCAGCGGTCCGGTGACTCCCTGATCCAGACGAAGCCACCGCCCGGGCGGGCGGGGCGGGCGAACTGAAGGGAGTCGGCCGTTACGCGGACGACCACGTATTGCGCATTCCCACGGCGAGTCTTCCGAACTGCTCCTTCTCGCCACTCGATATCCGAAGAGTCGGAGACCGTGGTGAAGGTGGAATCGGCAAAGGCCCGCTGCCGAATGGTGGAATCGTTCAGCAGGCGATACTCCTCGAAAAAGGCGGGAAAGCGGCCGCCCGATCCGCGCCAGGCTCCGAGCAACCAACCGAGAGCCGCGAATTGCTCACGGGAGACCGGGGTCTGGACGGCGGCCTGGGCGAGGACGCTGGAGGTCCCTCCGAACAGGCCGACGAACAGCAGAGTGCACGCTCGGAGCCGGGCTCGCTTCATATCGGGTTGTCCTAACGCCTGATGTAGAGCCCGTTCCACGTGGGCGCTGAATATGTCTGACCGCCGTTGGTCGAGGTCGCGGCCGCCTGCCGGACATTGTCCCCTTCCACGGTCCACCGCCAACGCTCCTGAAGGGTGCCTCCACCGGGCGGGTTGATGAGATCCATGGCGCCGTTGACGAAGGAGCCGGCGATGGGCAATCGTTTTCCACTGCTATCGAGGTAGGTCTGGTACCACTTGCCCGTCGTGGGGTCGTAGAAATTGATGCTCCGGCCAACGGGGGCGCCGTTGGGCCGAAAGTGCTCCAGTACTGCGCAACCACCCGGAACCGCGGTGATGTCGCTCTGGCCGATGATCTGGCCGGCCACGCTGACGTTCCAGGCACCGAGCCAGAAATCGAATTGGCGGTATTCGGGGCCTGTGCACGGAGCATCCGGGACCGCCCATCCGACGCTCACGAAGCCGCCGCCGGAAAGACTTCCGATGGCTTGCGAGGCCGGTACGTTGGCGGAGCCGTCCGGCAGTCCAACCCAGGCGGTTCCGGTGTAACGGCGAACTCGGAGCGCCGCTTCGGGGAGCCCCTCCGGCCGTGCGGACGGATTGTATCGGACCCGCGCAGTGACGGGCAGGGCAAAGGTCAGGTCTTCCGGAGAGATCAAGTAGATGCTTCCCGCGACGGCGGTCGGGTCGAGGAGGGGGTTCCCGGCGGTGGTCAGACGGATCGAAATCGGAGCCGTCACCGCCCCGGCGGGGATGACGAGCTCGATCGCACCACCGAAGCCGCTCACCGTTCCGCCGGCCGCTGTCACCAGACCACCCTGGCCGATCGTCAGGTTCAACGTACCGGTCGCCTGTCCAGCCGTTGCGGTGATGGTGACATTTCCGGCAAGGATAGCGGTCACCAGCCCACCGCCGGTAACCGACGCGGTCGTCGCGCTGCTGCTCAGGAAGGACGGGGTCTGACCGGTCACCACCGCGCCCTGCGCATCTTTGACCTGCCAGGTGAGCTGAACGGTTTCACCGGGGAGGAGCGAGGTCCGGTCGGCCTGGATCTGGACCGATCCCTGCGCCTGCGGTCCGGTCGAGCCGCCGGAGGAGCAGGCCATCGCGCAGAGGGCAGCCAACAGGTGGGACTTGGACGACAACCGCATGGTGACGAACTCCGCCGAAAGGTCTCGGTCGGAATGTGGAAGGATCGGATCGGCTGAGGTATCCCGAGAGGGCCGCTCTCACCCAACGCAAACGTACTTGGCTGAGTCTCGGCGCTCCGTGCCCGGTCCGGCCACCTATCTGGCGGTCCCCAGCGCGCCGTTTGAACAGTGCAAGGTTGGCTGACGGCAAGAGCGGGGCGGTTTACTGTCAACCGATGAATACATCCGACAGGCCCTCCAGCGCTGGACTGACTCGCCGGGAATTCCTCGCCACGACCGGCGGTATGGTGTTCGCCGTGGCCGGCGGCGGTCTTCTTGGCGGCTGCCGCGGCACGAAGGACCCCAAGCCGACATCGATCAATGCTTGGGTCCAGATCCGGCCGAATGGCGAGGTCATCGTGTACGCCGCCACCGTCGAGATGGGGCAGGGTGCGCTCACCGCCCTCCCTCTGATCGTGGCGGAGGAGATGGACGCCGACTGGAGCCGCGTGCGTATCGAGTATGCGCCCATCGAACCAGCGGTCTACGGGCATGACGGGTGGGGAGGCGGCCCGACCATGCTGATCGCCGGGAGTATCTCGGTCGCGTACTTCTTTTCGAGTCTGCGGGTCGCGGGAGCGCAAGTGCGCCAGGTGCTCCTCGTGAACGCCGCCGCACGGTGGAGCGTACCAGTGACGGAGCTGGCCACGGAACCCCACGCCGTAGTGCACCGGCCCACCGGGAGGCGGCTGACATACGGGCAGGTGGCCTCCTTCGGGCAGATCCCTGACCCGCTGCCGGTGATCACGCCGGAACTGCTCAAGAAGCCTGGAGAGTTTCGACTCATCGGCTCTCGGACGCCGCGCCGAGACGTTCGCGAGAAGGTCGATGGGACGGCGATCTACTCTATCGATGTGTCACTTCCAGGAATGGTTTACGCGGTGGCTTCGCGGTCCCCGGTCTTCCGAGCGCGGCCGACGCTCACCAACGAGGCCGAGGTGCGCCGCATGCAGGGGGTTCTCTCGACCGTCACCCTCGCCCACGGGGTTGCCGTGGTGGCAGCCAGTTTCGATGCGGCTTTGCGGGCCAAGAAGGGGCTGCAGATCGAATGGAGCGGCGATGCTCCGGCTACCGGTTATGACAGTCAACGGGAGATCGCGGGTTACCGGCGTCTCGCCAACGCAGCGTCAGGCAAGACGGAGATCGCCCGAAAGGGGAATGTCAGGACGGCCGGGGCAGCCAAGGTATACTCCGCGGAGTTCCTGAACGACTACGCCTATCACGCCCAGATGGAGCCGCTGAACGCCGTCGTTGCGCTGGGCCAGGACCGGCGATCGGCGGAGGTATGGGTTGGGACACAAGTTCCGAACTCGGTCCGTGTCGAGGCCGCGAGGGCTCTTGGGCTCGAGGTGACTCAGGTCACCGTGCACCGATGCTACATGGGAGGAGGCTTCGGAAGGCGCGCCGCTCGGGACTATGTCGTGGAAGCGTGTGAGGTGGCCAAACAGACCGATCGACCGGTCAAGATGATATGGACGCGGGAGGACGACGTACAATACGGCGCCTTCCGGCCGATGTCGCTTCAGCGGTTACGGGCCGGGGTGGATCGGGCGGGGACGATCGTGCGGTGGGAGCATCTCACCATCGGACCCGCACCGGCGCTGGCGACGACCGGGGTCGAGATTCCGTTCTATGACATTCCAAACCAGCTGATGGAGAGTATCGGCGTCGACCATGGCATTCGGACGAGGTCATGGCGGGCCGAGGGTCATGGCGCGAACAAGTTCGCCATCGAAGCATTCCTGGATGAGGTCGCCGCCGATCAGGGGATCGATCCAGTCGAGTACCGGCGCCGATTGCTGCGGAACGAGCCTCGCGCCCTTCGCGTCTTCGATCGGGTGGTGGAGATGGCTGATCGGGGAGGGACGCCGGTGCCCGGGAGGGCCAAGGGGATCAGTTTCGCGGAGCGCAATTCGATCGCGGCGTGTGTTTGCGAAATCTCGCTCGATCGGTCCACTGGGATCATCCGGGTGCATCGCGTCTGGATCGCGCTCGACGCCGGCATCGTGATTCAGCCCGACAATGTGGTCGCCCAGGTTGAAGGGGCGGCCATCATGGGCATTAGCTCGACGCTCAAGGAGCGGATCACATTCAAGGAAGGGCGGGTCGAGCAGTCGAACTTCCACGACTACCCGATCCTGCGAATGTCGGAGGCGCCCGAACGGATCGAGGTGGAGATCATTCCGTCCACCGAGGCGCCCACCGGGGTGGGCGAGGTCGCCGTGCCGCAGATCGCCGGAGCGGTCGCCAACGCCTTCGCGACGCTCACCGGCCGACGCCTGAAGCACCTGCCATTTACGCCGGAACGGGTTCGGGGCGTCCTGATCCCCTAAGAACAAGTCGCTGCGAGCCGTCTCCGGGCTCGCGATGACTCCTGCAGGGCGTCCCTGATATGTCGCCGGAAGAGTCGGGCCGCAATGTGAATGGATGCGGCCGGCAACCCTATCTGGTATGGCAGCATCTCACCTAACGCAAACGACGACGCGCGCGGCGACGAGCGGCCGCGGTGCGGCCACGCAGGGCCAACCGCAACGGGCCACGTGCGATACGCCAAATGTGTGAATCGTGTAAGATCATGCGGAAAGCGGGCGATTCCCGCGTAGGACGGGAAAGTTGTGCATTTCGTTTGAGTCCGCCTTTTTTCCGGGGCGGGCCGGGCTCTTGAGGAGGATGGATGAACCGGGTGCTGATCATTGAAGACAACCGAGGCATCGCGGCCACGGTTCGGGAGCACCTCGTGGCGGAGGGTTACCAAGCCGAGGTGGCGTCGACCGCTGCCGAGGGGTTGGCCAAGATGCGGGCGGTGGCGCCGGATCTGGTGATCCTCGACCTCATGCTTCCGGATCATCCTGGAGAGTCGGTCCTCCTGACGATGCGGGCGGAGGGGCTGCCGTCGCCGGTGTTGATCCTCTCCGCCAAGAGCGACGAAATGTCGAAGGTGCGCGGATTCCGCGCCGGAGCCGATGACTATCTCACCAAGCCGTTCGGGATTCTGGAACTCCTTGCCCGGGTGGACAATCTGGTGCGCCGGTCCCGGGGAGGGGTCTTCGCCCGAGAGGTCATCCGGTTCGGGTCCGTGGATGTCTATCCGGCGGGGCGCCGGGTAACGGTGGAGGGGGCCGAGGTCGAGCTACGCCCCAAGGAGTATGAGCTCCTCCTCGCGCTCCTGAGCCGTCCGGGCCAGGTGTGGCCTCGGCGTGAGCTCCTGAACGCGGTGTGGGGGTACAATCCCAACGTCGAGTCGCGCACCGTCGATTGGCACATCTCGGAGCTCCGGCGAAAACTCGAGCGCGATCCCGCGGCGCCGCGCCACGTGCAAACGGTGCGCAAAGTAGGATACCGGCTTGATTGCGCCGCAGAGTAGGCGCGGGCGGGGCCCGATGCGGTCTCTCCGCGTTCAACTGCGCCTGCTCGAACTCGGGCTTCTCCTTCCGGTGCTGGTGACCGGCGCCTTCGGCCTCGCCTACCTCAAGGCGGTGGCCGCGCAGCGGCGTGCCGTGGAGCAA
The DNA here is from genome assembly GCA_013140635.1 of Gemmatimonadales bacterium. Lineage (GTDB taxonomy): Bacteria > Gemmatimonadota > Gemmatimonadetes > Gemmatimonadales > GWC2-71-9 > JABFSM01. The sequence continues at coordinate 4,811 of JABFSM010000283.1, read as the reverse complement.
GCAGGATTGGTTCTGGTCCGGCGGGCCATGGACCGGATCGTGGCGGTTGCCTCGGAACGCGGAAACGAGGCCGCGGCCTTGCTGCTGGCGCCGGTGGTGCGGACGAGGAGCCCCTCCGCCCGTCAGGCACTCGAGAGCATGCGCCGAACCACGGATTCCTTGCGCGCCTGCCGCTGCGGGCCGATCAAGGAGGGGGCATACTTCTTCTACTGGGTTCCCTCGACCGGCGAGTTCGCGAGTTCCGTTCCGCTGCCGACGGCGCAGGATCCGCGGACGCTGCTCCGGGGCACGGTCGCGGGAATTCCCCGAGGTGCGCGCGGAATCTGGGGCGCCGGCGGTATGGACTCGACGGGGCCTTGGCTGATCCACTTCGCCAAATTTGCGGTCGATGACAGAGCCGAGGCGGTGGTGGGCTTTGACATCTCGATGGCATCGTGGTGGCGCGACACCTTTCAGCCGGCCATCGTAGCCGCGCGCCACGAGTTGTTCCCCATGCTTCCGAGTCCGGAGCGGGCGATCGGCATCGTGCTGTCGAATGCGGGGCGCGAAGTGGTCGGCACTACCACGCGTTATGCCGGACCGAGCGCGTCGGTCGACTTGATCCCCGGAACGGGGTATACGCTGGAGGTCACCCTCAACCCCACCATCCTTCCCACCGTATTCGCGGTCGCCAATCCGCCCGGCTATCCGCTGCTTGCCGGCGCCCTCGTGGCATCGGTGCTTGCTTCGGTGCTCGCCCTGGTGCTCCTGCGGCAGATGCGCCGCGCGATGGCCCAGCGTGAGGCGTTCGTCGCCAGCATCTCGCACGAATTGCGGACCCCGTTGACCGAGGTCCTCCTGCACGCCGAGAGCCTTCACTTGCATCGCGATACACCGGAGGCCAATGCCAGGGCGGCCACGTCGATCGTGCGGGAGACGCGGCGGCTGATCGGGCTCGTCGAGAATACCCTCTCCATTGCCGGCGCCGGCCGGGTGCCGAATCGCGACCCGGCGGTGATTCTCGCCGCCCCGGTGGTGCGGGAATCGCTTCGGTGTCTCGAGCCGGCGGCGGCCGACCGGCGGGTACGAATCGAGGCCTCACTGGATGAGGAAGCGCGCTGTTCGATCGACACGGTATCGCTCGACCGCATCGTCACCAACCTGGTCGAGAATGCGATCCGATATGGGCCGGAAGGGCAGACGGTGCGGGTGGTTCTCGGCCGTTCACCCGGCGGCTGCCGGCTCGAGGTCGGCGACGAGGGACCGGGTGTGCCGCTCACCGAACGCGCCCGGATCTGGGAGCCGTTTGCGCGTGGGACCGCGGGCCGGGCCGCCACGGCCGGGCTTGGGCTGGGGCTCGCCATCATCAAGCACCTGGTGGAGGCCGTGGGGGGCAAGGCCACAGTGGAAACGGGACCAGCGGGCGGTGCACGGTTTGTGATCTCCCTGCCGGCCAACGCACCGGCCTAGGGGAGCCGCCGTTCGCAGTGTGTGAGTGTGGTTGGAATGACCGTGCGTAGAGTGGTGCCCGGCTGGGCCCACCCCTAGGATACCGTGCTCTTTCGCAGGGGGGGGGCCGATGTCCAATCGTCGTGAGTTTCTCGGTGTGCTGCCCGGACTTGCCGCATTCGGGCTTCTTTCCTCTTCGGCGCGCAGGCCGCCGGTGCCGGCGCGCGAACCGGCGGCGGTCGGTGAGTCATTCCCCCGGGCCGATCTCGAGTTGATCGAGCGCTTCGTTCGCCTTGCGCACACCGATCTTCCCGAGGTGCGCGGGATGGTTGAGCGGCAGCCGGCGCTCGCGCGGGCTTCGTGGGACTGGGGGTTCGGCGACTGGGAGACCGGGCTGGGCGCGGCGTCGCACACCGGCAAACGAGAGATCGCCGAACTGCTGCTAGCACACGGGGCGCGGCCGACGATCTTCTCGGCGGCAATGATGGGCCACATTGACGTGGTCAAGGCGTTCGTGGCGGCGCTGCCCGGCATCCAGCGCACCTTCGGGCCGCACGCCCTGACCCTGATGGCGCATGCGCGGGCCGGGGGCCCGGATGCGGTGGCGGTCGTGAAGTATCTCGAGACCCTCGGCGATGCGGACCGGCGTCCACCGTCCACGCCGCTCGAGGCGACCACCCGGGAGGGGCTCGTTGGCCGATACAGCTTTGGGACGGGACCCCGCGACTACTTCGACATCGATGTCCGGCAGGACCAGCTCGGGCTGCAGCGACCCGGCACCAACCGCCGGTTCCTCGTGCATACCGGTGACCTCGTGTTCTTTCCGTCGGGCGTCCCGTCGGTACGGGTGGTCTTTCGAGTCGAGAGCGGGGCGGCCCTGCAGCTCAGCATTGCCGATCCTGAGATTCTCGTGACTGCGACGCGGGTAGCTTAGGCCATGCGCGCGGCGATACGGCGGGGGCTGGTTATAACGGGGCTCGGTCTGGCCCTGCCCGCCGTGGCCGGCGCCCAACCCGGACACGCGGCCGAGGCTCTTGCCGACCGGATGCTGAGCGCGCTAGGCGGACGAGACAATTGGGCCGCCATGAAGAGCCTGGTCAACGATTCCCAGCAGAACCGCGCCACCGATCCGACGGTGGTGCGCGCCGTGATCACGATGGACCTGACGCGCCGCCGATTTCGCATCGAGACGACGGGGCCCGGCCTGCATCTGATTCGGGTCGTCGACGGCGATGCCCATTGGCGACGGACCCGCGACGGCAAGATCGGACCGATTCCCGACGACTTTCTTGCGGACGACCTCCGCTGGCACGGCGCCCACGTCTACCGGACCATTCACCGCATTGCGAGGCGCGATCCCGCGCTGACGGTCGCGGTCGGCGGTGATGGCCGGCTGGAGGCGCATGAGGGGGGCCGGCGCCTCGCCTGGTTCCGGCTCGACAGCCAAGGAGAGCCGTTCGCGTTCGGGGCGTACGATGACGAGGTCGGGTCGATTTCGGGGCCGTGGGTCATCAAAGTCAAAGGGATTGCGCACCCCGCGTGGACGGCTAGTCCGGACGGAACGTGGCGGGCGCTCCTTCGTTCCATCGACGTGAGCGTTCCTCTAGACGATTCCCAGTTCGTTCGGCCGGCCGGTCCGTAGGGCCGATACCAGGCTCTCGCTCCAGGGTAATGACCGCCGTCCGCGCCTCGGTTCCCGCACTCTCGACCGGTCGGCGGAGCACTTCTCCAATGTCCCTTGCCAGATCTCGCTGTGCGGTGGCGAATTCCTCCGGGGCGGCCAGGATGGTCGTGCGCCACCTGGGGCGGTCCTCGTCCTTCCACCAGAGCGCCGCGGTAATCCGGATTCCGCCGGGGGTACGTGCCAAAGCCGTCTCAAGGTGAGGGAAGGCTCCCACTCGGGTCTCCCTGCGCATGTCCTTCTGGTTGTCGAGCGCGCGAGCCAGTCCGGTGTAGAACGTCTCCCCCATTTCCCGGGCCACACCAGACAGATCGGGCTGAAGTATACGAACTGTCTGTGGGGAAGGTGTGTCACGCCGCAAGGCCGCGGTGGCGGCACCAGTTAGGATGATGCCGCACGCCACCGCCACCGCCAACGATCGTGACGGGGCTGGCCGGTTGACTGCGCCCGGACTCGGGCGAGCGGACGGTGGGGTGAACCGGTAACCCCGTCGAGGCGCCGTTTCGAGATACCGTGCCTCGTCGCCGAGCGCCTGGCGCAGTTTCCGGACCGTGAAGTTGAGAGCTTGGTCGAACTCAAGATGCCGATCGCCCCAGATTGCTTCTCGTATCTCCGTCCGGGTCACCAACTCCCCGGGACGTGCCGCCAGGAGGCGCAGGAGGCGGAGCGGTTGAGGGGCCAAGTGGACCGGTATGGCGTTCCTGCGGAGCCGGTCAGCCTTCAGGTCCAGTTCGAATCGCCCGAATCGGAGCACTTCTCGATCACTCATCGGTTTGCTCATTGAATGCTCATTGCCGTTGACCTGCGTTGGCGCATCTGTCGGGGCGGAGTCTATCCCACACCACGTTCCCTCCGCAAAGGGGTTTCGCCATGCTTGGCTTGTTGTCGATTCTCATCGCCTCTCCTCCGGGCGCTATTGTCGTGCGTCACGACCGCCCCGACCAGCGCTATCTGGAACTCGGAGCCCGCTATTCGGCGGTCGGCCGCGTCGGGCCTCGACTCGGCGACGGCACGCTCATCGGCCCCCGGTGGGTGCTCACGGCAGCGCATGTTGCTGCCGGGCTGATGCGCCGAAGCCCGACTCCCGCCGTCTGGTTTGGCGACGAGGAGTATCGGGTCGTCAGGGCGTACATCCACCCCCAGTGGGTCGATCTCGGTCCCCATGATGTCGCGGTGCTTGAGCTTGCTCGTCCGGTGTCGGGAGTAACTCCGCTCGGCATGTATGAGGGCGCCGGGGAGCTTCATCAGGAAGCGATCCTCGTGGGGCATGGCGCGACCGGAAGCGGCGACAGTCGCGAGCGGCGGGAGGACGGCCGGAAACGCGGCGCGACCAACCGAATCGACCGGGCCGATTCCTTGCATCTGGTCTTTCACTTCGACGCCCCGCCCGGGGGGACCGATCTCGAGGGGATTCCAGGCGCAGGTGATAGCGGGGGGCCGGCATTGCTGATAGTTGGCGGGAGGCCGATGGTGGCGGGAGTGAGTTCGGCCGGCGAGCCGGGCCGAGGTGGTCCGGGGACCTACGGAGCGAACGACTACTTCACCAGGGTGTCCACCCATGCTGCATGGGTTCGGGGTACTGAGCGGCCGGGAACAGGGAGCGGTGCTCGCCGACTCCCCTCAAGGTGGCGGTCAGGGGGGCGTAACCATTCCAGATTCTCCGGCGGGCCGCCGCGTGAAAGCCCTTGCCGAACTCCTCTTG
>JABFSM010000347.1 GCA_013140635.1 Gemmatimonadales bacterium | reverse complement strand
ACTTTGCCGCCGCGTTCGCCTCTCCGGTCGTTCAAGACGCGCCCGGCGCCGAAGAGCCGGTTGCCTCCGCCACCGCCCCTCTTCCGGAGGGGGGGCTCGCGCAGGAAAACCTAACGCCAGCGCTTCGCTCCCCGGCTCCCATGGGGCGAGCGATTCTCCAGGCTCTCCAGGCTGCCGGCGAGCGTGAAGCTGCGGCCGCCGCAATGCGCAAGCCGCCGCTAGCCACCGCCGCCGCGGAGCCGAGCGGACCGCCGATCCGGCAGGCCGTCTGGTCCGCCGTGGCGTCGGCGCCGCCTTTACCACCGCCTGAGGTGGCTCCACCCGAGCCCGCCGCGGTCACGACATGGCATACCGCCGGCGAGAGTCAGGTGCCCAAACCGCGAGCGGAGGAGCCGCGTGATGCTGCGCCGACGGAGCCGGTCAGCCCTCGAGAGGCTGCCGCTGTCCCAACGCCCGCGCCGACGCTCGTCTCGGCGCCATCCGTCGCCACTCCATCGGCACCGCTCGGCATCGACACCGCGCCGACGGCCCTCTCCGAAGGTGCCGCGCCGCTCGCCACGGCGCCAAGGCCCCCGGCGCCGGTGCGGCATCAGGTCACCATCGCGGTGGATGACGGATCGAGCGAACCGACCCGGATCCGGGTCGCTGTGCGGGGGACCGCGGTCAGCGCCACGATTCTGTCGCCACCCGATCTCGCCGTGCAGCTCGTCGAGCACACCGCCGAGCTCCAGCGAACCCTTGAGGAGCGCGGGTTCCACCGCGCCGCCGTTGCGGTACAGACTCTCGGGCCCCCCTCCGGCGCAGCGCCGCGCGATGGCGCCGACACTGCGGCGGGCCGGCACGGTCACCGCGACGAGCCGCCCTCGCGGGAGGGCCACCACCGCTCCGCGACCGACGATCGCCCCCGCGACCGGCGGCCGGACTACCGTGAAGAGGAGTAAGCCATGCCTCCCGTGATTGCCGGCGCTGCGCCGGCCCTTGGCGCCGCCCCGATCGTCGGCAAGACGTCGGCGTTAGGCAAGGAAGATTTTCTCAAGCTGCTGATCACGCAGCTCAAGAATCAGGACCCGCTGAACCCGGTCCAAGGCGCGGAGTTTTCGGCGCAACTGGCGCAGTTCAGCGCGCTGGAGCAGATGACCGAAATCAACAGCGGGATCACCAACTTGGCGAAGAGTTTCGGCGGAAACGCGCAAGCGTCACAAGTGGCGTTTGCCGCGGGGCTGGTCGGCCGCGAGGTGGTGGTCGCCGGTAACACGACGACGGTAGACGCGAACGGAATGGCCCGCGCGACGGTCGAGCTGCTCGGCCCCGCCGGAAGCGTCACGGTGCAGTTGATGAATGCGGCGGGGCAGGTCGTCGATACGCAGGCGTTCGGCGCGACCTCCGGCGGCCGCCAGACGCTCACCTGGCGGCCCGACCCCGCGCTTCCGGCGGGGCCGTATTCGTGGAAGGTGACGGCCGTGGGCCGCGACGGTGTGGCGGTGGCGGCCAAACAGCTCGTGGTGGGATCGGTCGACGGTCTCGAACTCGTGGGCGGCAAAGTGATGCTACGGGTCGGCGGTGCCCTCGTGCCCGCCGACGAACTGCTGGAAATCCGCGCGGCGGCTGCCGCCGCGCCCTGAAGACTCACCTGAGAGGAGAATCGTACCCCTATGCTTCGTGCGCTCTCGGCCGGCGTCTCCGGCCTCCGCAATCACCAAGTGCGGATGGACGTGATCGGCAACAACATCGCGAACGTAAATACGGTGGCCTTCAAGGGCTCTCGCGTCACATTCAAAGAGGCCTTCGCCCAATTGCTCCAGGGTGCCTCGCGCCCCCCCGGCAATCTCGGCGGCACCAATCCGGTTCAGATCGGGTCGGGCATGAATATCGGCAGCATCGACCAACTGTTCACCCAAGGCTCGCTGCAATCCACCGGCCAAGCCACCGACCTGGCCATCCAGGGCGACTCCTTCTTCGTCGTCGGCGACGGAGCTCGGCGCTTCTACACCCGCGCGGGGAATTTTCAGCTCGATGCCGACGGGCGGCTGATCTCGAACAACGGCATGATCGTACAAGGCATCAATGCCGATACGACGGGGACCTTCTCCACCTCCTCCACGATCAGCGGGATTCGCCTTCCGCTCGGACAGAAGGTGCCGGCTCACGCCACGTCGGAGATCGGCCTCACCGGCAATCTCGACGCGGGCGCCGAAGTCGACGATACCCACGCCATGGAGGTCACGGCGTACGACAGCTCCGGGGCGCCGCACACGCTGCAGTTCCTGTTCACCAACACCGCCGCCGGCGAATGGGATTGGGAGGTCACCTGCGACACGGCGGATGTCACCGCCGGCACGGGGCAGGTCACCTTCAACTCGAACGGCAGCCTGGCGACCTTCGACTACCCCGGCGGCGGCACCAACCTGACCGTGACGCCGACCGGCAGCGGAGATCCCTTCGACGTGGAGATTCTCGCCGGCACCCTGAACGACATCGACGGGCTGGCCGGCTTTGCCAATCCCTCGAACGCCGTCGTGTCTCGGCAGGACGGCTACCCGGCCGGCGATCTCGAGAGCTTCAGCATCGATGCGACCGGCGTGGTGACCGGGTACTTCACGAATGGCGTGAGCCAAGCCCTTGCGCAGGTTGCCCTGGCCAAGTTCAACAACCCCTCGGGCCTCCTCCGGCAGGGGGACAACATGTTCTCCGAATCGTCGAACTCCGGCCTGGCGGTGCTCGGATTTGCCGGATCGAGCGATGCATCGGCGATCACCCCGGGTGCCCTGGAGAATTCGAACGTGGATCTCTCCGAGGAGTTCACCAACATGATCGTGACCCAGCGCGGCTTCCAAGCCAATGCGCGGGTGATTTCGACCGCCGACGAAATGCTCAACGAATTGGTGAATCTGCGGAGGTAGGGT
>JABFSM010000156.1 GCA_013140635.1 Gemmatimonadales bacterium | reverse complement strand
CGCGCCGGTGCTCCATCTGTCCCGCTCCGATCTGGTGGTGCGGGTGACTCGGCTGCTCGCGGCCCATACCCCGGTGCACCCCTCGAAGCGCGTCCTCCGGACGGCGGGGATGGCGGCGGTCTGCCTGGGCGCCGGCGCCGCGACGCTGGCCCCTCGGCCTGCCGCCGTCGCCGGTTCACCCGAATCGACCTTGAACGTCTCCAGCGGCGGGCCCGAAATCTCCTCCAACGCCGCCGGGGTGCAGGCGCGGTGGGTGACGAATGGCCGGCACGTCGGCATCTTCATCAACGGGCCCGTGGATCTGAAACGGTTGCTCGATCGGGAATCCCCCTCCGGCGCGGGCTCCCTGGTGGTGCTCGAGGAATGGGGCGCCGGTGTGCGCGCCTATCGGTGGCCCGATGGCGGGAGGGCTCCTGAGTGGGTTCGCGGGGTGCTCCGGACCGCCGCGGACCAGCTCGCCAATCTGCCGAGGCATTCCGGCAAGGGGCGGCCGCTCGCTCCGACCCCGGGCGCGTCGCCTTCGGCGCGGCGCCCCGGGTCGAGCCTCACCGGGCTCCCGGCCTTCTCGTCCGATCCGGGCGCGGGGGTGGTGCAAGCCGGTTGGATCGAGGAAGGGCGGCGTTATGGCATCTTTGCCAGGGGGCGATGGTCTGTGTCGGGCGGCGGCGTCGAGTCCGGCGATCGTCCCGCGTGGCTCCATGCCTTTCGCTACGACCCGGTCGCCCGAGTGACCGAAGAAGTGACGATCGAGCGGGACGCCACCGGCAGCCTGGTGACGCGGTGGACCGACGGAAGGGCCTTCGGAGGCCGGTCCGCCGCCTGGATCGCCGGCGGCATCGGGCGCATCAACGCCATTCTGGACGCAGGGCATTGAAACCGCTAGGTGCCTAGATCCCGAATGCGCCGCTCCAGAAACCGTCGCTCCGGTTCCTGCTTGGCCAGTTGCAGCGCCCGCTCGTAGGACACCCTCGCCTCCGCCGAGCGCCCCAGCCGCCGGCACAGATCGGCCCGCGCGGAGTGGGCCAGGTGGTAGTCGCTCAGATCGCCGCGGGCCAGAATGGCATCGATCAGGCGGAGCCCCGCTTCCGGCCCGTCGCGCATGGCCATCGCCGCGGCGCGGTTGAGTTCGACTACCGGCGACGCTTCCGTCTGCAGTAACGCATCATAGAGCCCAACGATCTCCCTCCAGTCGGTTGCCGCGGCGTCCGGCGCCTCGGCATGCACGGCGGAGATGGCCGCCTGAATGGCGTAGGGCCCGGCTGGGCGCGGCGCAAGCGCTCGGCGCACCAGGACCAAGCCTTCCGCAATCAGCTCCCGATTCCAGCGCGACCGATCCTGGTCGTGCAGGAGGATCAACTCTCCCGACGGGGTAGTCCGCGCGGCGCGCCGGGATTCGTGGAGGACCATGAGGGCCAGGAGTCCGAGGGTCTCCGGCTCGGGGAGAAGGTCGGCCAGGAGCCTGCCGAGCCGAATCGCTTCGCCGGAGAGATCGCGCCGGGTCAGCGACTCGCCCGACGATGCGGAATACCCCTCGTTGAACACGAGGTAGATCACATGGAGGACGTTGCCGAGCCGAGCCGGGATCTCCTCATGCGACGGGACTTGGTAGGGAATGTGCGCGTCGCGGATCTTGGCTTTGGCGCGGACGATGCGCTGCGCCACCGTGGGTGGCGATGTCAGAAAGGCGCGCGCGATTTCCTCGGTGGTGAGCCCGCACACTTCGCGGAGGGTGAGCGCCACCTGCGCGTCGGGCGGCAGGGCGGGGTGGCAGCAGGTAAAGATAAGGCGGAGCTGATCGTCGCCGGCGGCCGTCGCGCCGGTTTCCTCAAGCCGGTCGGCCAGTTCGCTCAGTGAGGCGTCGAAGCGGGCTCGGCGGCGGATCGTGTCGATCGCCTTGAAGCGTCCCACCGACACGAGCCAAGCGCGCGGGTTGGCCGGAACGCCGTCGGTAGGCCACTGCTCCAACGCCGCGACGAATGCATCGTGGAGCGCCTCCTCCGCGAGGTCGAAATCGCCGAGCAGGCGGATCAGTGTCGCGAAGACCCGGCGCGAATCGGCGCGGTAGACGGCCTCGACCGTCTCGCGCGCCGAACCGGCCGCATCCTCGCTCACTTCACCGGCAGATCGGCGATCGGGCGCACCTCGATGCTGCCAACCCGCGCCCCCGGAATCCGGGCGGCGAGTTGAATCGCCTCGTTCAGATCCTTGGCCTCGAGGAGATAGTAACCGCCGAGCTGTTCCTTGGTTTCCGCGAAGGGCCCATCGGTGGTCGAGAGCTTACCGTCGCGAATCCGCACCGTGGTGGCCGAATGGGTTCCCTGCAATCGGTTGGCGTTGACGTAGTGACCGCTCTTCTGAGTGCTCTCCGAGAACGCCATGTATTCGGCCATCCACTTCTCCGCCTCTGCCTTCGGCAGCTTCGGCCAGATGGTCTCGTCGGAATAGATCAGGCACAGGTATTTCATAGCTCCCTCCAGGGGGTGGCAAATGGACCGTGGACGGCCAGTAGTCGTCCGGGGGAGGGGGAATTCGACAACGGGGCTATTGCGGCGGCAATTCCTCCGGCGGCGCGGCGGCGGGATCGATTTCCCCCTCCGGTTGCGCCTTGGCCCGGTCAAGTTTGCGGAGCCGCTTCTCTTCCTTCTTCTGCCGCTTGGCCAATTCCAGCTGACGCTTTTCGAACTGGTGATTGCGCTTCATCGACGGCGTGGCTCACTGAATAGGTCGAATGGCCAAGATAGCCGGGGGGAGGCCGGGGCGCTCTGAATGGACCTCGTGAGCCGCCCACCACGCCCTGGCCTCTCCTTCTCCCCACACCTCCGCCCCGGCCTCCCTGAGCGCCCGCGACAGCTCGGCGGCGCTTTGCGGGCGGTCGGCCGGTTGCTTGGCCAGGCACCGGAGGATCAGCTCCTCCAGCGCCCGCGGGACTGGACCCTTGGCCACCGCTGAGACCGGAACCGGCGCATCGTTCAAGTGCCGGGCAATCATATGGAAGACGTTGGCCGCCTCGAAGACCGCTTTGCCGGTCAGCAGGAAATGGGCGACGCACCCTACGGCGTAGATATCGACCCGGCCGTCCACGGTGTCGCCCAGGGTCATTTCCGGCGCCATGTAGTCCGGCGTACCGGGTGTAATGCCGTCCTCCGTTGCGACGGTGGCCGCCCCGTCCTTCCGGCGTCCCTCGACCGCCTTCACGAGCCCGAAATCGAGCACTTTGACGAAGTCGGAGCGCAGCCCGAGCCGGCCGACGTGGATGTTGGCCGGCTTGATGTCGCGATGGACCATGCCGCGCGCATGCGCCTCCTCCAGCGACTCACAGACCTGCGTGAGCAAGTGGACGACTCGCCCCGCCGGCATCGGGCCGTCTTCCCGAACGATATCCTCGAGGGTCATCCCCTCAAGGAGCTCCATGACGAAATAGAGCGCCCCGTCCTCGGTGACGCCGAAATCATAGACCGCCACCGTATGCGGAGACCGAAGGCTCGCCGCCGCCTCCGCCTCACGGTGGAAGCGTTTGACCGCGAGTTGTACCGCATCCCGCCGGTTCGAGGCGAGGAGTTCGGGGCGAATCACCTTGATCGCGGCCGGCCGCGCCAGCATTCGATGGGTCGCCCGGTACACCGCGCCCATTCCTCCCTGGTCCAGCAGTTCGCCGAGGTGGTAGCTCCCCATCTCGCGGGCTTTGGTGACATGGCGCCCGAGGCGCATCACCACGCCGGAAATGACCGTGGCGACCCCCACCAGGATGTAGTCCGGGTAGTGCATGAGGATGACGAGGCCGGTGGGGCTGAAATCGAGGGTGCCATTGGCCCTGGCCAGGAGCATGCCGAGCGGCGTCATCGACGCCGCGATCAATCCCGCAATGAGGGTGGTTTTCGGCGGATGAGGAACGATCGCCGCGAACATCACCACGACGATCCCTCCCCAGGTGAATATCGGCCGCGGATTCCATTCCCCCACGACCGGTCCCCAATGCCCGATGATGCCGAGACTCAGGCAGACGAAGATCATGTAGCCGAGCCCCAGATTGAGCAGGAATTGGGGTTCGCGGCGGGAGCGGCGGGTGAATGCGAACAATCCAAGCCCCACGGCCACATTCACGACGCCCACGGCGTCGGAAAAGCCGAGCCGGCGCCAAACCGGATTGGTCGGATCGAATGCCAACAACACCAGGTGATCGAGCGATGTCCCGACGACCCAAAGCACTGCGGCCATGAGGGAGATGATTCCGAGGCGCTGCGATGCCTCCCGAAGGAGGTCCTCCGGAACGGCCGAGGTACCGCCGTGTGAGTCGGCGCCCCCGGCGGGGGTGTTGGGGGGGAGAGGGGCGAGCAAACGTGCCATGCGAATCAGCCGAAGATATCAGGCCAGCATGCGGCTTGCGAGCTCCTTGGCGAGCTTCGCCGCCACCGCTGCCGTCATACCGCTCGGGTCGCGGCGAGGATTGAATTCGACGACATCGGCGCCGACGATGAGGCCCGACACGCCCTGAACCATTCCCAGCACGTCACGTACCGTCAGCCCTCCCGGTTCCCAGTGCGATACGCCTGGCGCATGTGCCGGGTCGAGCGCGTCGAGATCGATCGAGATGTATACCGGCCCCTCGATTCTGGGCCGCGCACCGTTGGCCCATGCGCGCATGTCGATCACTTCGACTCCATACCGCTCCGCCTGATCGTGCTGGTGCCGGTTCATCGTCCGGATTCCCACCTGCACGAGCCGGCCGGCCAGCTCCTCCTCCATGATCCGCGCGAAGGGGCAGGCGTGGGAAAAGCGGTCTCCCTCGAACTCTTCGTAGAGGTCGGGGTGTGCGTCGATGTGCAGGATGGTCGGCTTGGGATAGGCCTGGTTGACGGCCCGGAGAATCGGGTAGGTCACCGAGTGATCGCCGCCGAGCGCGAGGGGGCGAGCGCCACCGGCCTGGAGCCGGACGATGCCGGCCTCGATCAGCGCCCGCGCCGCCCCGGTAGGCGGCAACTCGAGGTCGCCGGCATCGCCGAGTCCATCCGGACCGGTCAGGTATCGCACGTCCTCCGCCCAGTCGTTGCCGGCCGGCGAACGGAGCGCCTCTCGAATGCGCGGCGGCGCCTCGGCGGGGCCGCGGAGAAATGAGGAGCTCGCGTCGTAAGGGAGGCCGATGAGCCGAGGAGGCGGAAGCGAAGGCATCGATGGCGGCGCGTGGGCGCTGGCTTAAGGTGTCGGTCCTATGCGAACGGTGCCACCGAACGACCGGAGGTCGATCGACCCGCCGCCGCTGCCGAGAATCAATCGTGATTCGGTCGCGGTTCCGGCCGGCGCGCCAGGGACGCGCCACTTGATCGATCCGTCGGTGGTGCCGGCGCGGATCTCCGCATTAGCGCCGGCTGGAATCGCCAATGTGATGTCGCCGCTGTGGCTCGAGGCCGCCACCGCTCCCTCCCGGGAGGGAACTCCTCGGAGCAGGATGGCACCGCTCAGGCTGGTGGCTTTCACCGACCGAAACCCGTCGAGCGGCGTGACAATATTACCGCTTCGCGTCTCGGCTGTCAGGTCGCCGCGGGAGGAGTCGACCGTCACCGCCTCGGATGTAGACCGGAGATCGAGCGCGCCGTCGGCGCCGGTCACCGTCACGCTGCCGCTGATAGTCCGTGCCTTCACGACGCCGCGCCCACCCCGGATTACGATATTGCCCTCGCGGGAGTTGACCGCGATCCGCGCCAGCACCCCCACCACCGAAACCTCGGTCCGCTGGCCGAGGAGGTCGATCGGCGCGCCGCGGGGAACGTCCAGCTCGAACAGCATTGGGCCGGCGTTGGCCGGGATGCCCGCAACGACCCGCTGAATCTGTAGCCCGCCGCGCCGGTCGATGTCGATGCGGTCGCCCTGGGGCGGCGTGGCCCGGATGCGAATGTCGGAGCGGTCGGCACCGCGAATGACCGTCTTGCCGCTCGGATTGATGACGAGGATGGTGGCGCCCGGCGTATAGGCGATGGTGGTGTCGACCGCCCGACTTTGAATCGACGCGGCGCCGGCAAGACCGGCGAGCGCAAGGATCGTGATCATAACGGGCTCCAATGTGAAAGGCGTCAGCGGCTCGGAGCGCTCAACGACAGGACGAACGCCAGCGTTTCGCGTTGGCTCCGGAGTAAATCTTCGATTTCAGCGACAAGCTCGGCCTCGCGATCCGGACGGGCGCGGATGGCTCTGCGCATTTCCCTGACGGCGCGCTCGGTGTCGGCCCGCACCGCGTCGAGGCCGGCCAAGGTCTCGGGCGAGACCTGATCACGGATTCGCTCGATCTTGCGCGTCAGCCTTTCGATCGGCTCCGCGAAGGCGAGCTCGACTGCCAGGGGCCCCATGTCGCTTCCGCGCCGGCGCGCGACGACCGCCGTTCCCACCGCCAGGACGAGCACGGCGGCCATTGCCATGCGGAACGCCGGAGATCGGGTCCAGCGGAGAATCGGTCGCCCGGCCGCCGCCCGCACCGCCGGCCAGCGCTTCTCCAGATCGAAGGCGGGAGGAACGTGATACCTACCGCGGAGCAGTTCCGTGAGCCGCTCCGACTTCGGTTCTTCCTCGTCCTTGGTCATGCCGTTTCCTCCGCCAAATCGGCGAGTTGTTCGCGAAGCCGTGCCCGGGCTCGAAAGAGCCTCTGCCTGGATGCGTTGCTGGTCAGGCCGAGCGCCGCGGCGATCTCGTCGTGCGAGAAACCCTCGACATCGTACATGATGAGCACCAGCCGGAGGTCGTCGGGCAGCGCGTCGACCACTCTCTTCAGGCGCTCGGCGGTCTCCGAGTCCCCTTCGACCGGGGGGGCCCCAATGTCGTGCGCGGCTTCGAGATCCACGGTCCGTTCGGCCCATCGGCGGTCGCGCCGAATCCCGTTTCGAATGACCGAGACGGCCACCGTGTGGATCCAGGTCGAGAGCTTCGCGTCGCCCCTGAACTGTCCGATCCGCTGAAAGACCCTCACCATTGCCTCCTGGGTGAGATCTTCCGCCAGCACTGTCACTCCGGCCATGCGGTAGGCGAGCTGAAAGATCCGGGGCGCGAACCGGGTGTAGGCCTCGTGCTGGGCGTGCTCATCAAACCGCCTGAGCCCAGCGAGGAGTTCTGTCTCATTCATCGGACGGACCGGTCATGAACCTCCGTCGCCGCGACATGCCTCATTGGACACCCGAGCTCCCTCCGTTGTTACAAGTCAGCCCGGCCGGTAACAAACCTGGCGAACTCGGTGTCAAACTATCCAATTGACGCCAGCCTGATCATCACCTTGAACCGCAGGTAGGGGACATGATGCGCGCTGCAATTCGCAGTCTTCTTCGGGCCAAGGGGTTCACCGTTCTCGTTCTGCTGATCTTGGGGATCGGGATCGGAGCGACGACCGCCATCTTCTCCGCCGTGAACGAGGTGATGCTCCGGCCGCTCTCGTTTCGCGAACCGAAAAAGTTGGTCATGCTCTGGGAGTCGAATGAGGAGCGAGGCTGGAACCAGGTGCATGTGGCCCCCGGCAATGCGCTGAGCTGGCGGGAGCGAGTGCGGGCGTTCGAAGATGTGGCCGTCGTCGGCGAAGCGGTCCGGAGCCTCACCCTGACGACCGGCAAGGCCTCGGTACAGGTGCTTTCCGCGCAAGTGTCGGGGAACGCATTCACCCTTCTCGGGGCCAGGCCGTTTCTCGGGCGGCTGTTCACCTTCGAGGAATCGTGGGTGGACGCACCACCACTCATCCTGCTTGGCCACGCCGCGTGGATGAAGCACTTCGGCGGAGATTCCTCGGTGGCCGGCCGAACGGTCCGGCTCGACGGCGTGGCATTTCAAGTGGTGGGGGTCTTGCCGGCCGCGTTCAGGTATGCCGTGAACGACGCAGAAGTGTGGACGACTTTCCGCTGGTCGGGTACAACCCGGAGCAGCCAGTGGTTTCGTCGGGCGCATGTGGCGCGCGCCATCGCGCGGCTCAAGCCAGGGGTCACCCCCGATCAGGCCTCGCGAGAGCTTGCGGCGGTCGCGCTACAGCTCGAGGGAGAATTCCCCGAGACCAACCGGGGAATGAAGGCGGGCGTTACCCCGCTCCACACCTTTCTCGTGGGCGACCGCGGCTTGTCGCTCCTGCTCTTGCTTGGGGCGGTCGGCGTGCTGCAACTTCTCGTTGTGGCGAACGTGGGGAACCTCCTCGAGGCCCGCTGGCTGGTGCGTCGCCATGAGTTGGCGGTCCGTACGGCGCTAGGGGCCGGGCGGGGGCAGGTCGTCCGGCAGGTGCTCATGGAGAGCCTTGTCCTCGCGCTCGGGGGCGCCATTCTCGGATTCGCGATCGGCTTTCTTGGTCTCGGTCTGATCGCGGGGTTCCGTCCCGATAATCTGCCGGATCTGGTCTTCCGCCTGGATTGGCGGGTAGCGGCCTTCACCGTCGGCGTGGCCGGCGTGAGCGCGCTCCTTTTCGGACTTCACCCGGCGCTTGCGAGTTCGCGGGTCGATGTCACGCGCCATCTTCGAGAGGACGGACGCACCGCCGGCTCGGCGGACCGACGCCGTCGGCTTACCGCGCACTCGCTGATCGCGGCGGAGATCGCGCTTGCCGTGATGCTGGTGTCGGGGGCCGGCCTCATGGTGCGAAGCATCGGAGAACTGCGCCGAGTCGAGTCGGGGGTGAACATGGATCGGGTGCTCACCTTCGAACTGCGGCCGCCGTCGGGAGTGTACCCGACCGATAGCGCGAGGACCGAACTGGTGGCGAGGCTTCTCGAGAGGCTGCAGGAGGTGCCCGGCGTTCTGCACGTCGGCGCCGGACGCCTCCTTCCGTTCATGGGCCTGGGGTGGACCGGCGATTTCACGCTCGAAGGCTGGGGACCCGAACAATTCGGGGTAGGGGTGCGCCATCGTGAGGCGACCGCAGGCTACTTTCGCGCGTTGGGCATTCCGGTGCGGGAAGGGGCCCTGGTCGCCGATCGTTTGCCGCCGGGCGCTCCCCTCCCGGTGGTCGTGAACCAGGCATTCGTCGACCGCTACGCCGCGGGCCAGAGCGCGGTCGGTCGGCGCATCGCCTTCGATCGGACCGCGGATTCGACCACCGTGTGGTATTCGATCGTCGCGGTTGTGGGCAACGAACGAATGCAACTCACGGCCCCGGCGGAACCTGAGATCATCGGGCACTTGGCTACCGACACACCTGGGTTGCTCCGATTTGTGGTGAAGGGCAGGGCCTCCCCGTCCGCTCTGGTCGAGCCGGTCCGCGGTGCGGTTGCCTCTGTTGACCCCGAAGTCCCAATCCTGCGGCCACGATCGATGGAAGCGGTGGCGCTCGATGCCTTGGCTGCCGACCGCTATCTTATGATTCTGCTCGGTGCCTTTGCCGCCGTAGCAATGATCCTCGCGGCCGTCGGCGTCTACGGTGTCGCGTCGCAGGTCTCGCGGTCTCGGATTCGTGAAGTCGGTATTCGGATTGCGCTCGGTGCCTCCAAGGTCGAGGTGACCCGGGCCCTGATGGCCCGAATCCTCCTTTTCGTTGCCGTTGGCGCCGGCGCCGGGGTGCTCGGCGTGCTCGCGGTCGGTCAAGTCCTCCGAAAGCTCCTTTTCCGCATCGAGCCCTCGGATCCCCTCACGCTCGCGGTTGTCGTCCTCCTGCAGGGGGCGGTGGCAATCGGGGCCACCTTGCAGCCTGCGGCGCGGGCCGCGCGCACCGACCCGGCCCGGATCATGAGTTCGCCGTGAAGCCGAAACCTTCGCTGGGAACGGGGCGTCCTTTGAGAGAGGGTGTACGCACCGTTGTCATCCGCCAGATTCGGGAGCTCAGAGATGCTTGTAGGTGCGTTGTTCTTTTTCATCACCAGCCTTGCTTCCACGATTTCGCCTCATCGGGCGGCCCGCTTCGCCCTGGACACTCTTTCGTACACGCTGACCGTCATCCCGGACGGTGTCGTCGTTGAGGCGGTCTTTCGGGGCGAGGCGGACGGGACAACTCTCCTCGCGCTGCCTTCGCAATGGGCCAGCCAGCGCGAACTCTGGCGCGATGTGCGAGAGCTCGCGAGCCTCTCGCCCGACACGCGCATCGAGGCGGGGCGGTCCGATGCCGAACGGATCCTCCATCACGCGGCTGGCGCCCTCGTTCGGCTCAGCTATCGGCTTCCCCGGGATACAACGGCGCTTTCTCACAACACCTACTTC
>JABFSM010000141.1 GCA_013140635.1 Gemmatimonadales bacterium | reverse complement strand
GGTCGAAATCTTGATGGACCGATCGACGGTCCGGATGTGCGTTGTCTGGGATGCCGTGGAGAGGAACCGGCCGCCGCCAACGGTGTAACCGATCAGGCACGACTCGGCGTGGCAGTTGGCGCCGGCGGCCTCGACGTGGATATCGGGGACATCTTCCCGCTCGGTGAGATGGAAGAGCAAAGCGTCGAACCCGGACGCACCAACGCCACCCCCCATGAACATGAACAGGAGGAGCATCAGCATGGCGCTGAAGCGGGTTCGGGGTACGCCGCTCATCGTTTGTAAGGTAGACCTGGCGCGGGAAAGCGCCAACTTTGCGTCGGTCACCAGCGGGCGGGAATGGGAGGACCCAAAGAGGCCCCCCGTCTGAGCAGCTCCAGATGGGGCGCGAGCACATTGGCGAAGAGGCGCGCCGTCGTGGCGGCGTCGCGCGTCGCTTGGAAGCTCCGCCCGCGGACCCCGAGGACGCCGATGGTGCGCCCGGCCACGACGAGCGGAACGAGAATCTCCTCCCCCTCCTCGACCGACCGGACCAGCCAATCGCGCTCCCCCACGAGAACGGCCCGGCCCTCGAACTCCTCGAGCGGGAGCGCCGACAGGTCGGCAAAGGGGCGGGGCGCCTCCGGGTCCAGCGCAATCAGATCGTCTTCGGCCCAGCGCAAGTGCAGGGTGATCGCGTCATGGGGCAGCAGCACGGCGAGCGCCGAGCGGAATTCGGTGACCGCGTCGCCCAAGTGCGCCGTCCGCGCCAGGGCATCCGCGCCGGCGGCGAGCGGGGCGATCCGATCGGCGGGATCGCCGATCGCCGTCTTGAGCGCCTCGACCTCCGCCGCCGCGCGGAGTCCCGCCACGCGTGGCGCAAGGAGAGTCGCCGCGGTGCCGATCAGTTCCTCCTCGTCGCCATGGTACGTGTCCTTCCCGACGCTCCCGAGCAGGAGGTAGCCGACGACTTGCCCGCCCACCTCCATCCGGGCGCCGAGCACCGCGTGAGCGGACATCGAGCCATGGGAGCTGCCCCCCACTTCCCAGGCGCCTTCATGCTCGATCGCCCCAAGGTCATCCACCAGCAGGGTGGGAGCGGCACCGAAGCGTCCGATGATCGCCGCGAACGGTTCGACCACCCCGCCGCTCTTGCCCCATCGGCGCCGGGGCGCGCTCCCGCTCAACGGAAAGAACGCCGCGTCGGTGGTGCCCGGCGTGACGATTTCCAGCTTATCGTGAGGCAGGAGCGCATAGAGCACTCCGCTGGCGCGCCGGACCAGATCGGGTCCATTGGCCGCTTCGACCGCGGCGCGCGCGAGGTACTCCGGCATTGCCTCCGCGCTCATGGCCGGCTCGAGGGTGGCATGCGGGGTGACGGCCTGCATGACGCCGGCCAGCCGGTGCAGGGTGCCCGCCAGGCTCGCGCCGAGGCGGTGCAGGGCCACGGCCTGCGCGGGGCCAAACGCCCCTTTGGCGAAGGCCCCGAGTAGCATCACCCCGACGTCTCGGTCGCCATAGCGCACCGGCACCGCAATAGCGGACCCGTACTTTGCTTTGCGCAGCACTTCTTCGAGGGTAAAGAGCTGATCCTGCTTGAGCGTCGGATCGGGAAGCGGCACCGCCACCCGATCCTGCGCGAGGGCTTCCGGACCGAGCAGGAGGACGCCGCCCGTACCGGGAAAGAGCCAGAGGCCGAAGAGGTCGTGAGGCACCTCGACCGCGGTGGTCGAGGAGAGCGCCAGGTGCCAGGTCGCGATGGCTACCGGATCCGGCGCCCCCTCCTCGGCGGGGAGGAGAGGGACGAGCGGGTCACCCGGCCCATTGGTTAGCTGGGGGATGTGGCTGGCCATCATGTCGGTCAAGGAAGCATGAGACATGCCCTGACCATTCTATAGCGCAAACTATTACATGGTAAGGGATTGCAGTTGCAGCTCTGGGCATTGGCGTGGCGCCCTTCCAGCGATTTCGTCCGCTACAAGGGCCTTGCGACAGCTCGTAAGTCCAAGCAGAGACTCGATTGGTATACCTCCTGGGGGTATATTCTAGCCAGGCACACTGGCGACCGATTATGTATCCCCAATGGTGACCGCGATCCTTACCCCCACTCTCCTCGCGCAACCGGCACGGCTCTCTGCTCGCGTGGTCGCGCGGGCGTATCTCCAGCGCGTCTTGGAGGTGGCGCCTCGTGTCGAGATCGATCTTGGGGAGGCGCCGTCCGATTCCGAGGCGGTGCACGACCTGCGCGTGGCACTCCGCCGCTTGCGGAATTGGCTCCGTCTGTGGCGGCCATTTCTTCGGGACACACTCACGAAACGATCGGAACGGCGCTTGCGCAGGATCTCCAGCCTGGCGGGAGAGGCCCGCGACCTCGAAGTGGCGCACGCCTGGCTTGCGAGCCCGGCAACTCGGCGGTTCCTCCGGGTCCGGACGGCGGCCGACTGGTTCGATCGAAGGATGGCCGTCGAGTATCGACAGGCCCGGCGGCGGCTATCCGACATCCTGCTTAGAGAATTGTCGCGGACGGCGGCTGGGCTGGACGCTGAGCTCCGGCGCTATCGCGTCGAGGTGGATCTGGACGCGCCGGGTTCCGATCCGGCCATGGCCACCGCGGTCGCCGAGCTCCTGGGCAGGATGGCGGCGCGCTTGCCCCGGGCGTTGGCCAGCGTCCGTCGCGCCGGACAGGTCGACGAGGCGCACCGGGCTCGCATCGCTGTCAAACGGCTGCGATATCTTCTCGACACCTTCGACCGTTCGTCGCGGTTTGCGGCGACGGCCGCCGGACCTCTGGCCAGCTTCCAGCACCTGCTTGGCAATCTGCACGATGCCCAGCTGCTCGCCTCCCGGCTCTCGACAGATCGTGCGGCCAAGACGGCGGCGCGGCGGCCGTTGCGCGCGGCCGTGCAGGCGGCGCTGCGCCGCCGTATCGCCGCGCTCTTTCGCCA